>JAZSRG010000100.1:0-2028 GCA_045538365.1 Clostridia bacterium | reverse complement strand
ATCAGAATTATCTTCCCATTCCTTTTTGTAGTCGGCAGGAACGTCGGCTAAGGTAAATTCTTTGCTACCGTAGAAAAAGTCTGTACGATAGAAAAGGTTTAATTGAATTTTAAGACCGTATTTGTCGTGCGCTTTTTTAAGCATTTTAAAATATGGTACTTCAAACATGGATGCGGGGCGTGTTTTAGCCAAATCTCTTAAACACCAAATAACGTCGTCAACGAAGAAAAAAGTTTTTTTATTCATAATTAACTCCTAAAAATTATATCGTTTCAGTTAATTCGTTCAAATCGTCTGCAAAAATAAATTCGTAGCCGTGTTTTTTAGCAAACTCAGCATAAATATAAAGTTTTTCAGCGTAATCTGGTTGATATGCGAGATAATCGGAGAAGAAATATTGCTCGTGCGTTGCGACAGGCAAAAATATTTCATTAGGGTGTTCGCTTAATTGCTTGCGTAAAATATCGGGGGTTGACAAGTTTAAGCAAATACCGGAACCTAATCGTTTAAATTTCATGCCGGTAACAGGGTCGAGAACGGAATTAAAGTTAAATGCAGTTTTGTCAACTTGCGCTTGAGTTATATGGTTGTGTCCACAAATTGACCTTGATATTGCTACGTCTCTGCCTCCTCTTGTAAACAACATTGTTTCGGGTTGACGGTTATGTAAAAGTCTCATTGCGTGACCATATGGAAGTGAATTGGGGTCACCGTTGTATTCGGTGCGATCACCGTAGGACGCAGAAAGAATTCTAACTCCGCAATCATAGAGTGCTTGGCAACCTGCTTTACTCATAGGCAACCAGTGGTTTGTCATATTGTATGTAAAAGTTTTTTCTCCTGCAAATCTTATAACTTCACGTTTAATATCTTCAAAGTTTGCTTTTACGTCTTCATAAGTTGCGTTAACGTAAGGGTAGTCGGGGAATTCTTGTTTTGCGTGAAAGGCAAGTTTGAGCCAATCAGAATTGTCTTCCCATTCCTTTTTGTAGTCGGCGGTAACGTCAGCAAGTGTAAATTCGTCGTTTCCGTAGAAAAAGTCCGTACGATAGAAAAGATTTAATTGAACTTTCATACCGTAATCGTCGTGTGCTTTTTTAAGCATTTTAAAAAACGGAACGTCAAACATGGAAGCGGGGTGATTGCGGGTTAAATCTCTCAAACACCATATAACGTCGTCGATAAAGAAAAAAGTCTTTTTATTCATAATTTACTCCTAAAGTTAGGTTAATTTAATATTATTTTATAATAATATTAAATTCGTGTCAATGTTTACGTTTAATTAGCGCAAAAAAATATAAGTTTAGTGTACGAAAATACACGAGAAAGAAATGTGTAAAATAAAAAAAGAACTAAATTTCTAATGCGTTAGAGTGATTTAGTTCTTTAAAACTATGCGTTTATTTGATTATTTTTTTACACCAAGTTCGTTTTCCGCATTTTGGACATTTGAGATATCGGGTTGTGCCTCTGTGCATTGCGTTGAGCGCTTCGCTGTACGTTGGGGTTATTTCGTTGCCACAGTTTTTACATTTATAATATCCAACGCTTACTTCAAGTTTTAATGCATAAAAGCAGGGGATTAAAAACAAAACGGCGCTACCCAAAATAGCAACAAGTTGCCATATCCCTTCGGGTACTAAAAAAGCAGCCGCGAATATGCTTGCAAATAAGACAATTATGCTTACCGTCATTATTATCCACATTGATTTCCAAATAGTTTTATTTTTTTCTTCTATCTCTTTTGAGAGATTAAGTAAAAGTCGTTCGTTTTCTTGATTATTGTTTTCCATAGCAATTTTTTCTCCACAAAGTAATTCGTTTACGTTGATTTTTAAAATTTCGCAAAGTTCGAGCATAATGGAAGAGTCGGGCATTGATTTACCCGTTTCCCATTTTGATATGGCTCTGTCTGTTACGTTTAGTTTTTCGGCTAATTGCATTTGGGTGAGATTGACGTTTTTTCTGCGTTCTGCAATAAATTTTCCGATTTTAATTTGATCCATATTTTGCCTCCTTGACTACATT
>JAZSRG010000023.1:0-2704 GCA_045538365.1 Clostridia bacterium | reverse complement strand
GGCTTAATTTTTTAATAAATTTTTGCATGTTAATCCTCCATATGCATTTATTTTTATAATATAATTATACGTTTCACAAATAAATTGTCAACAGTTTTTTTAAAAATTTTTTAAAAAATTTGTTGATATTTTAGTTCTTTTTGGTAAGCTTTTTAAAAGCCGTTTAAGGTTAAACAAACAAAAAAACCTCCTGCGATAAAATCTCGCAGAAAGTTTTTGTTATATTTATGCAGAAAATTTCATAAAAAGTGTGGCTATAGGTCGATTAAACGTGCAAATTAATGAAAACTTAATAAACAAATTATTTATTAAAAAATATTGTTATTGTAGTACCGATACCAACATCACTTTCGATAAAAAATTCTGCGTTATAAAGAGCGCAAATGTGTTTTACGATAGCAAGACCTAATCCAGTTCCGCCTGTTTTTTTAGAACGAGATTTATCTACACGATAAAATCTTTCGCAAAGGCGGGGAATATGCTCTTTTTCAATGCCAATACCCGTATCGGTTACGGTTATTTTTGTTCCGTCGTTATTCTCACTTATAGTAACGTTGATTTTTCCTCTTTCAACGTTGTAGTGTATTGCGTTTGAACAAAGATTTTCAATTAACTCAAAAATCTTTTTGTTATCTGCAAGTATAGTTCCTTCGCCACAAATCTCAAGCGTTATATTTTTCTTCTTTAATTCCGACGCAAGTTCTAGCGCAACTTCGTCTACAATAGCCCTTACATCAACGGGAGAATAAACGACGTCAATTTCTTCTCCGTTTTCAAGTTTGCTTAATTTGAGCATATCCGAAATAAGCGAAGCGAGGCGTAAACTTTCTTTGTGTATTCTGTCCACTTGCTTTTTAGAGCCGTCGTCAAGCGTTTCTTTTGAGAGTAGCAATTCCGACAAACCCTGCATAACGGCAACGGGAGTTTTGAGTTCGTGAGAAGCGTTTGCAAAAAAGTCGCTTTTTTGCTTCTGCATAACCATTTCCCGCGTAATATCCGTAATAATGACGATAGAATATATGTTATTATTTTGGCTATCAATCTTACGTATTACAACGGATAAATCTTTTCCTTTATAAGTGTATTTCGAAGCGTAATTTTCGCCAAGATGACGAGTTATCTTTTCACAAAGCGGTAAATCGTCTATAAGGTAAATAAAATCTTTGCCAGTAACGTTTTCAGTGCAATCGAAAATAGTAGAAAGGCTTTTATTTGCAAAAATTATCTTTTTATTTTCGTCAATGGCTACGATTCCTTGCGAAATGTTTTCAAGTACCGTATTTAGTTTATTGTGTTCTTCTTGCACTTTTAGAATATGCGTGTGGGTGTTTGCGTTTAACTGATTGATTTCGTTGAGAACCGAATACAACTCAGGCTCTCCCGAATCGGTTTTTATAGGAATATAATTCCCTGCGTTTAAACTACGCAAACTGTCACCTACTTCAGTAATTTTGCCAGATATTTTATTAGATAACACGTTGGAAATTACGATAGAGAAAATCAAGCAAAGAACCAAAACGACAATTAAAATAGGAAGCGCAACGCCTAAATATCCGTTGATTTGACTACTTTTCACGGCTAAACGTAAAATAAATTCCGTGCCGTCCGCAAGTTCAGTTTTTAAAGCGTAATACGTCATATTGCAATCGAACGTTTGTGAATATCGTTCCACCGTTTCCGGCTTACCTTTTAATGCGTTTTGAACTTCTTCACGGTCAATATGGTTTTCAAGTGGGGCTTTCGTATCGCTTTCAAATAGAACGTTACCATCTAAATCCATAATGGTCACACGTAAGGCGTCGTCGTTTTCATAACGGGAAAAATTTTCAAAATTGTCGGCACTTTTAACCAAAGAGCAAGCAAGCGCCGTTTCTTCCGCAAGACGCTCTTTCATCATCTGTTTTGCGTTGACGTTTACGGCTACGATACCAAAAATAAACATAACTAGAACGGAAAGAAAGGTAAGCGAAAGGATTCGTAATAAAGTTTTCTTTTTCATTTCTTGTTTTCAAATCTATATCCGATACTGCGAACGGTAACGATACAGTCTTTACCTCCCGCTTGTTTAATTTTTTCACGAACAGATGCAACGTGCATATCAAGTGTTCGTGATTCACCCATAAATTCTTCGCCCCAAACTTCACGGAATAATTCTTCACGTTCTACGGTTACGCCAGCTTTTCCAATAAGAATTTTTAAGAGCTTAAATTCTTTAATGGTAAGTCCCAAATCCTTATCGTTGTAAAACGCCTTATAAACGTTGTTGTCAATAGAAAAACCGTCGGCGTTCGTGATATAAAGTTTTGCTCGGCGCAAGTTTGTTTTTACGCGCGCTAAAAGTTCGAGTACCGAAAATGGCTTTGCCATATAATCGTCCGCACCTTTATTCAATCCTTTTACAAAACTGATTTCATCGGATTTTGCGCTAACGCATATTACGGGTATTTTCTCATCGACTTCACGGATTTTCGTTAAAATGGTAAAACCGTCCGTAATCGGTAGCATAATATCAAGGATTACAAGGTCGGGCTTTTTTACGTTGAAAACGTCAAAAAAATCTTTACCATTTTCAAAGATTTTCGTTTCGTAATTTTCTTCAAAAGCACCTTCGTAAACTTCTTGCATTCCTTCGTCATCTTCAACGATGTAAATAAGTTCTTTCATTAGACCTTTGTGTGTACTCCCGTTTCGTTATATTTCGTCC
>JAZSRG010000030.1:0-6394 GCA_045538365.1 Clostridia bacterium | reverse complement strand
AGCATACGCTTTTCGTTGCGGATAATGATATCGGGCGCACCGAGTTCCATAAGTCTTTTTAGACGGTTATTTCTGTTAATTACACGTCTATAAAGGTCGTTAAGGTCGCTCGTTGCAAATCTACCACCGTCTAATTGTACCATAGGACGGAGTTCGGGCGGGATAACTGGAACAACGTCCAAAATCATCCAACTCGGGCTAAACTCGGGATCGTCTTCTTTGCACTTTTTAAATGCTTCAACAATCTCAAGTCTTTTGATTGCTCTCATTCTCTTTTGCATAACGTTGCTTTGAGCCATTTCGTGAAGTTTTTCTGCTTCTTCGAAAACGTCAATTCGCATCAAGAGTTCTTTAATTGCTTCCGCGCCCATACCAACTCTAAAGTTTTCAGCGCCGTATTTTTCGCACGCTTCGTTGTATTCTTTGTCCGTCAAAACTTGTCTTAAAGATAAGTCCGTAGTGCCGGGATCTAAAACAACGTAAGATACGAAGTAGATAACTTGCTCCAAGTCCTTGCTCGTCATATCGAGAAGTAAGCCGATTCTGGAAGGAACACCTCTAAAATACCAAATGTGGGAAACGGGAGCCGCGAGTTCAATGTGTCCCATTCTCTCACGTCTAACCTTGCTTCTCGTAACTTCTACTCCACACTTGTCACAAACTACGCCTTTATAACGTACTCTTTTGTACTTTCCGCACTTACATTCCCAGTCTTTGGTTGGTCCAAAGATTTTTTCACAGAAAAGTCCGTCCGTTTCGGGTTTTTGAGTACGGTAATTTATGGTTTCGGGCTTGGTTACTTCACCGTAAGACCACTCACGGATCTTTTTAGGTGAAGCCATTTTAATTTGTATTGCATCAAAATTATTTAATTCAAACATAATTAACCTCCCGTTATTCAGCGTCTGTGTCGTCAGCGTCTTCGTCGAATAATCCGTCGAATAATCCGCTCGTCATAGGCATATCGTCGAAATCGTCGTCTTCAACGTCAGCGCTTCCGCCGAAACTTGAGAATCCTTCAGGCATTTCTTCGTCTTCGTCACTACCTAAAAGGCTACCGAAGATATCTGCATCGGGCTCGTCAAAGTCGAATAAATCTTCGCCCTTGTCGCCGTCAGGCAAACTAACTTCTTGTTTTTCAACTTCTTTTTCCATTCCGATATCGATATCACCGTCGTCGTCAAGAATATCTTTCAAGCCGATTTCTTCGTGTTTATCGGTAAGTACGCGAATATCTAAAGCCAAACTTTGCAATTCTTTGATAAGAACTTTAAAGGACTCGGGAACGCCCGGTTCGGAAATGTTATTACCTTTTACAATGGACTCGTAAGTCTTTACACGACCAACAACGTCGTCTGATTTTACGGTCAAGATTTCTTGCAAAATGTTTGCTGCGCCATACGCTTCGAGCGCCCAAACTTCCATTTCACCAAATCTTTGTCCACCGAATTGCGCTTTACCACCCAAAGGTTGTTGCGTAACTAATGAGTAAGGACCGGTACTTCTTGCGTGAATCTTGTCGGAAACTAAGTGACAAAGTTTGAGCATGTACATGTAACCAACGGTTACTCTATTTTCAAACGGTTCACCCGTTCTACCGTCGAAGAGTTGAATCTTTCCGTCTTCGGGAAGTCCGTTTTCTTGGAAAAGCAACTTAATATCGTGCTCGCTTGCGCCGTCGAATACGGGGGTTGCAACTTTCCAGTTCAAAAGTTTAGCAACTAAACCTAAGTGAACTTCAAGAACCTGTCCGATATTCATACGGGAAGGAACGCCCAAGGGGTTCAATACGATTTGCATCGGAGTACCGTCAGCCATAAACGGCATATCTTCTTTAGGTAATACGCGAGAAATAACACCCTTGTTACCGTGACGACCTGCCATTTTGTCTCCAACGCTAATCTTTCTCTTTTGCGCGATATATACGCGTACGAGTTTCTTAACGCCGGGGCTTAATTCGTCTTTGTTTGCGCGGGTAAATATCTTAACGTCAACTACGATACCGCCTTCGCCGTGAGGTACACGGAGAGAGGTATCTCTAACTTCACGCGCCTTTTCACCGAAGATTGCGCGGAGAAGTCTTTCTTCAGGGGTAAGTTCTGCTTCACCCTTAGGAGTTACTTTACCTACCAAGATATCACCTGAGCGAACTTCAGCGCCGATTCTAACGATACCTTCTTCGTCAAGGTTTTTCAAAACGTCGTCGCCAAGGTTAGGAATATCTCTCGTGATTTGTTCGTCACCGAGTCTGGTATCTCTTGCTTCGGTTTCGTATTCTTCAATGTGGATTGAAGTGAATACGTCGTCTTTTACAAGGTCTTCACTAATCAAGATAGCGTCCTCGTAGTTATATCCTTCCCACGTCATAAACGCAACGAGGATATTACGTCCGAGCGCAAGTTCGCCTTGGTCGGTTGAAGGTCCGTCTGCAAGTACGTCGCCTTTTTCTACCTTTTGACCAACGGTTACCAAAGGACGGTGATTTACGCAGAAACCTTGGTTGCTTCTACGGAATTTTTGTAAAGTGTAGGTGTGTGAAATGCCTTCGTCGTCGCGAACTACTATGTAATTTGCGTTAACGGTTTCAACTACACCGCTCGTTTTAGATATAATCATTACACCACTGTCAACTGCAACTTTTCTTTCCATACCTGTTGCAACAATGGGGTTTTCAGGACGGAGCAAAGGTACTGCCTGACGTTGCATGTTAGATCCCATGAGCGCACGGTTGATATCGTCGTTTTCAAGGAACGGAATAAGGGAGGTTGCAACGGAGATAAGTTGACGGGGAGATACGTCCATATAGTCAACGTATTTTGCTTCGTATTCTTTAATTTCTTCTTTGTGACGGCAAGTAACTCTCTCACGAGCGAATTTTCCTTCTTCGTCAATGGGTTCGTTTGCTTGTGCTACGATATACTTATCTTCTTCGTCTGCATCGAGATATTCAACTTTGTCAGTTACAATACCCGTTGCTTTATCAACTTTACGGTACGGAGTTTCGATAAATCCGTATTCGTTAACCTTAGCAAAGGTTGAAAGAGAAGAAATAAGACCGATATTTTGTCCTTCAGGCGTTTCTATCGGACACATTCTACCATAGTGTGAGTGGTGAACGTCACGAACTTCTACGCCCGCTCTTTCACGGTTAAGACCGCCAGGTCCTAATGCTGAAAGTTTTCTCTTGTGGGTAAGTTCAGCAATGGGGTTTGATTGGTCCATAAACTGTGACAACTGTGAAGAACCGAAGAATTCTTTAATTGCGCTCGTTACAGGACGAATATTGATAAGGGTTTGAGGAGTGATTTCAGAAATTTCTTGAGCAATACTCATTCTTTCTTTAATAACTCTTTCAAGTCTTGAAATACCAAGTCTGAATTGCGCTTGTAACAACTCGCCTACCGAACGAACGCGACGGTTTGCCAAGTGGTCGATATTGTCACACGCTCCTAAACCGTAGTTAAGTGACAAGGTGTAGTTAACGGTTGCGATAATATCGTCAATCAAAATGTGCTTGGAGATAAGTTCGTCAACGTTTGCTTGAAGAGCAGCGTAAAGTTCTTCCCCTTCGTACTTGGACAAGATTTCCATAAGCGCGGGATAGTGAACGTACTCTTTAACAAGTTTTCTTGCTGCGTCGTCGTCGCGAATTGCTTCGTTATCAATAATTGCTTGCAAAGGAGCAAGGTCAACGAAACTTGAAAGGTGTACCATATTGTTACCGCGAACGTAGCAAACGCCTGCGTCGGTATCAACAGCCACTTCGTTTACACCGCTCTCTTGAATAGCGTGAGCCAAGGTTTCGGAAACGAGTTCACCCTTTTGAGCCAAAACTTCGCCGTCGGGACTTACAACGTCTTCGGCTAATTTTCTATCCATTATGCGGAGAGCCAAACTCAACTTTTTGTTGAATTTATATCTACCTACCTTGCTGATATCGTATCTCTTTGCATCAAAGAAATAGTTTTGAATAATAACGTTAACACCTTCGATAGTCGGAACTTCACCCGGACGAAGACGACGATATAATTCAAATTTTGCTTCGTCAACGGAGTGAGAAGTATCTTTTTCAATAGTAGCCTTCATAACGGGATCGTTATGGAAAAGTTCTAAAAGTTCTTCGTCTGTACCGAAGCCTAAAGCACGCAACAATACGGTTGCGGTAAGTTTACGGGCACGGTCAACTTGAACCCAAAGGATATCGTTACTATCCGTTTTAAACTCAAGCCATGCGCCACGGTTAGGCATAGCGGTGGTCTCGAAAAGATATTTACCGCTCTTGTCTTGAGTTGCTTTGCAATAAACACCGGGACTTCTAACCAACTGACTTACGATAACGCGCTCTGCACCGTTAATGATAAAAGAGCCGTTTTCGGTCATAAGGGGGAAGTCACCCATGAATACTTCTTGGTCAATGGTTTCTCCAGTTTCTTTGAAGATAAGTCTAACCTTAACTTTAAGAGGACGCGCAAAAGTAGCATCTCTATCTTTACACTCGTCTTCGTTATACTTGGACTCACCTACGAATGAACTTTCCAAGAAATAGAGTTCCATACGGGAAGAGAAGTCAACGATAGGAGAAAAGTCTTTGAAAACTTCTTCAATACCTTTGTTGATAAACTCTGCGTAAGACTCTTTTTGGAGTTCCAACAAATCTCTTATTGGCAAAACCTCGGGGATTTGAGAGAAACACATTCTTTCTGTGTTACCGTACTTAACCTTGTGGATACGTTCGGACATTTCGTCACACTCCTTAAAAAATTGTAAAATACTGAATAAAACTACGTTTTATACGATGTTTTTAAATGCAAAAAAGCAATATTTCCCCCACCCATTTTGGAAAAAGGGACATATTTACCATTTTATTTTTGCATTATACCATTATATCAACGGAAAAGTCAAATGTCAAACGTTTTTTTGTGGAATTTTGTCTAAAATTAGAAAATTTTAATTTTGTTTTGCTCGGCTACTCCAAGCGTGATTTTGGTGTCGAAATTTAGGTTTTTTTCTATAAATTTTGCCGTCGTGTCGTAGGCAATCTCAGGCGCGTTATTATTCTCGCTAACGTGCCCCAAAATAATGGTTTCAGTCCCCGACGACAAGAGTTCTACTGCAAACTTTGACGCGTCGTCGTTGGATAAGTGTCCGAGTCTTCCCGATATTCTTCTTTTAAGCGCTTCGGGGTACGGACCAAAACGCAACATGGTTTGGTCGTAGTTGGACTCTAAAAGCACGGCTTTTACTCCCCTAACGTTTTCCATAACGGACGGTCTAATTTCTCCAAGGTCGGTGATTGAAGCAAAACTGTCTTCCCCCTTTTGGAACTTATACCCCACCGTATATCTTGCGTCGTGCGGTAATCTAAAAGGGGTAACTTCTATCCCGTCCACCGTAAAAAGATTGTCGGCGTGCGTAACGATTTCGGAGTCGGGGCATCTTTCTTCTAATACACCGCGTAAAACGACAGGCGCGTGCACGGGTATTGCGTACGCTTTTGCAAGCGCGCCTACTCCCTCGACGTGGTCGCTATGCTCGTGAGTTACGAAGATAGCAGAAATATCCTTGGGAGAAACTTCAAGTCTTTTCTCAATTTCTCTCAAAGTAAAACCGTTGTCTATTAGAAGGTATTTACCGTCTATTTCTACAAGAGTAGCGTTTCCTTTGCTCCCGCTACCCAAACTAATTATCTTCATAACGCAAAAACTTTTTTCAAAAAGGTATTTAAATAAAATACCTTACTTCTTCACTATTCACTATTACTTCTTACTTCCTGCCTTTTTTGGAACAAAAAAGGCAGGTCTTTTCTTGACCTGCCTTTAGAAACTCTCGATTAGATTTCAGAGAAATATTTAATCGTTCTAACCATTTGGCTGGTGTAGGAGTTTTCGTTGTCGTACCAAGATACAACTTGTACTTGATAAGTATCGTCGTCAATCTTAGATACCATGGTTTGAGTAGCATCGAAGAGTGAACCAAACTTCATACCGATAACGTCAGAAGAAACGATTTCGTCAGTGTTGTAACCGAAAGATTCGGTTGCTTGTGCTTTCATTGCTGCGTTGATACCTTCTTTGGTAACGTCTTTACCCTTAACAACTGCGATAAGGATAGTGGTAGAACCGGTAGCGGTAGGAACACGTTGTGCAGCGCCGATAAGTTTGCCGTTGAGTTCAGGAATAACAAGACCGATTGCTTTAGCAGCGCCAGTGCTGTTAGGAACGATGTTCATAGCACCTGCTCTAGAACGACGAAGGTCGCCTTTTCTTTGTGGACCATCTAAAATCATTTGGTCGCCAGTGTAAGCGTGTACGGTAGTCATAATACCTGATTGGATAGGAGCGTAATCATTAAGAGCCTTAGCCATAGGAGCAAGACAGTTGGTGGTGCAAGATGC
>JAZSRG010000086.1:0-4268 GCA_045538365.1 Clostridia bacterium | reverse complement strand
GACTTTACGAAGGGGTAGATCAAAGAGCCATTGATTTGTTTATCGATAAAGAAATATCAATAGGCGACTACGTTTTGACGAGCGGAGAACTTGCCGTTCAAGTCGTAGTTAACGCGACCGCGCGCTATGTTGACGGAGTTTTGGGAAGCAAAGAGTCCTTAAACGAAGAAAGTTTTACGAACGGACTTTTGGAGTACCCTCAATATACCCGTCCACAAACTTTTAGGGGCGTTTCCGTTCCCGAAGTTTTGACGAGCGGAAATCACGCCGAAATTGCAAAATGGAGAAAACAAAAGAGTTTAGAAATAACTAAACTTATGCGCCCCGACCTTTTGGAGAAAGATTGATGCATATACAATGGTATCCAGGACACATGACCAAAGCGGTCAGAATGATGGAAGAAAACGAGAAACTCGTTGACGCCCTTATCTACGTGTTAGATGCAAGGGCTTATCGCGCGTGTTTTAATCCGTCGTTTGATAAAATTTCTAAAAAACCGCGTTTGTACGTATTAAACAAAGTAGATACGGTGGAAAAAAGTCAGGTGGACAGAATAATATCCGAGATGAGAAGCCGCGGTATGCTCGTAGTTCAGTCAAATAGCATTAGCGGAAAGTTTTCTAATCAAGTAAAAGAAGGACTGTATTCTCTCTTAAACGGAGTTATTGAAAAATACAAAAATAAGGGTGTAAATAAAACGGTACGCGCTATGGTAATAGGTGTGCCAAATAGCGGAAAGAGTACCTTAATCAATAGTTTGTGCGCAAAGAAAAGGGCGGAAGCCCAAAATAAACCGGGTGTAACGCGTGGCAAACAATGGATAAGATTGACGGAAAACGTTGAACTTTTAGACACCCCGGGAACTTTGTGGCCTTCTTTTGAAGACCAAGACCTTGCAAGACATTTAGCTTATATAGGTTGTATCCGCGACGATATATTAGACGTGGAAGAACTTGCGTGCGAACTCATAAAAGAGTTGAAAGAAAAAGGTTTATACGACTTTGCAAAAGAGTTGGGCGCGGACGACACTTTAACTTCCTACGAACTTTTAGGTTTGTATGGCAAAAAACGTGGATTTTTAGTTAAAGGTGGCGATGGGGACACGGAAAAAGCCGCAAAAGGTGTGCTTGACGCGTTTAGAAAACAAAAATTAGGTAAAATTTGTTTGGAATAATGAAAACCGAAGAATTATTTAATTACGACAAAGAAATATCAAACTCGGGTTACAAGTATATTTGTGGCATTGACGAAGCGGGAAGAGGTCCTTTGGCAGGTCCCGTATCCGTTTGCGCAGTTATTATGTCTATGGACGAGATGATAGACGGCGTAAATGATAGTAAAAAAATCAGCGAGAAAAAGCGCGCTGAACTTTTAGAGAAAATAAAAGAAAAAGCCGTGTCATATAAGTGCGTTATGTTGGATAACACTGTTATTGACGAAATTAACATATTAGAAGCCACTAAACGCGCAATGAAAGAAGCCGTACAAGGTTTGTCCATTTCCCCCGATTTGGTTTTAATAGACGCCGTTAAACTTGATTTACCTTATGAAACGCGCTCAATTATAAAAGGGGACGCTACGAGTTACGCAATAGCGTGCGCTTCTATTATAGCAAAAGTAGAAAGGGATAAAGTAATGGAAGAAATGGACAAAACTTATCCCGAATACGGATTTAAAAAGCACAAAGGTTACGGTACGAAAGCGCATATTGAAGCCATAAAAACCTTCGGACCTACGCCAATACATAGAAAAACGTTTATAAGGAATTTTGTAAAGTGAACAAAAAAGCCGTAGGAATAACGGGCGAAATTTCAGCGCAAGAGTATTTACAGAAAAAAGGATACAAGATTATTTTCACTAACGAAAAAATTGCGGGTGTTGAGATAGATATCTTGGCAAAGAAAGGAAATATGCTCGTATTTTGTGAAGTAAAGACGAGAGAAAACACCTTTTTCGGTCAAGGAATAGAGTCCGTTGGAATAGCAAAACAAAAAAGATATATCCGTTCTGCTAAACTTTTAACGGCAAGAAAAGAGTACGTTGATTGTGACGTCAGATTTGACGTTATAGAAATATTAAGGGACAAGATAAATCACGTGGAAGACGCTTTTCGCGCCTAAATTTAAAAAACTTGTAAAAACAAGGTTAAAATGCTTGTCTAAATAAATTAAATATGCTAAAATACTATGGTGACTCGAAGCGGTCCGCTGATACAGACGTATGTATGAACGCTTTGTAATACAGGAGGTAGTCAGATGAATATTATTGATACTTTAGAAAAAGAAGGCATGCGTGCAGATTTACCTGAAATTAACGTAGGTGACTCAGTTAAAGTTTACGTTAAGGTTGTAGAAGGTACGAGAGAAAGACTTCAAGCATTTGAAGGCACCGTTATTGCACGTAAAAACAGTTCAATTCGCGAAACCATTACCGTTCGTCGTTTGTCGTTTGGTATCGGTGTTGAGAGAACTTTCCCTCTCCACTCACCTAAAATCGACCACATTGAAGTAGTAAGACGCGGTAGAGTACGTCGCGCTAAACTTTATTACTTGCGTGACCGTAAAGGTAAAGCCGCTAAAGTTAAAGAAGTTCGCTAAAAAAATGGCAGTTATTAAACTGCCTTTTTTTTATGTGTTAAAAACAAAATATGATGCGTTTTTTGTCGAATTTGATTTGACAAAAATTCGTGATTATGATAATATCGTTTGGACAAAAATTTAGGAGCAAATTATGATTTACATGTTTGGCGCAATGGCAGGACTAACGGGACTCTTCTTGTTTATGAAACTGTTTTCAGGAAGCATAAAAAGAACGGTTTATACATCCATTGCATTTTCTATCGTTTATGGGCTTGCAGCAACCGCAGTTTGCGCTATTATTGCAGGCGGACTTCGTTTTGACCACCTTGAGAGCACGTTGCTCGCTTTTGCCTTTGCAGTAATTAGCGTTCTTTTCGTAATACTTGGTATAGTAGTCGTAAGTCTTGGCAATATGAGTATGTACTCAATGTTTACTATGCTTGGCAGTATCGTCTTAACTTTCGTTTACGGACTTGTGTTTAGAAACGAATTGGGTGGCGTAACAGTTTTTAGATGGATAGCAATAGCCCTTATGCTCGTATCTATTATAGTGCCACTATTTGACGAAAAAGGAAAGAAAGGGGATAAGAAAGATAAAAAGAGAAAGATACTCTTTTGGGGCGCGTGCTTTGCAGGTTTTATATGTAACGGTTTTGCGGGCGTTGTGTGCGCAGTTCAAGCCGACGTACAAAACGCGTGCGGAGCAATTGCTTTAACCCCCGTTGAGTTTGCAGGCGCGTATATGCTTATGACGGCAGGAATTTCCGCCGTGTTGCTTTTAGTTTTGTTGCTCTTTAAGAAAACGAGAGTGGGCGTAGGAGAGTGCAAAAAAATGTTGAGCGTTAAGCCTTTAGTATATTCCGCAGGTTACGGTGTTTCAACGGCGTTTGCAAACGTATTTAACATAGAAGCAACCAAAATACTTCCCGCAACCTTGACTTTCCCGTTTGTAAACGGTGGCGTCGTAATCATAACGGCTTTAATCGGCGCAATATTCTTTAAAGAAAAAACGGGACTATATGCAAAAATTGGATTAGGATTGACTTTATTATCCACTATTTTATTCGTATTTTAATATCAAAAGAAAAAAGGCGATATTTTATCGCCTTTTTTTACTTAATCTCTATCGCAACCGCAGTTACATTTAGCCAAACTGATTTTGCCTTTTGAAGTTAAAACGGACAAAATCAACCAGAGCGCAGACACGCCGACTAAAATATAGATAATAGTCGCAACGATACTTCCCGCGCCAAAAACGGCTGAAACTAAGTTCCAATTAAATATACCCACGAGTCCCCAGTTAAGTGCGCCAATAAGCACGAGGATAAGGGTAATAACGTTAAGTGTAAGCATATTAGTTCCTCCTTACACTTATTATGAAGTAATTATAGTTTTATATACCAAACGCACAAAAAAACCGCTTTTTTCAAGCGGTTCTTTTTTTTGTTTATATAGTTTGGTCGGATACGATTTTATCCGTTTTCTCGTCTTTCTTATTAAGTTTTTTGACTAAAATCAAAAGCGCAACGATTACTATAACAACGAAAATGCTAAGTCCGAAAGATACGGCGAAGGCGTTCGTCCAACTAAAGAATATGTCCGTGCTACCTTTAACGATTGCCGTGAATATATGGGGTGCAACGCCTGCGGAAATTGATGCTGCTGCGTTTACGATCGTCGTATATACAC
>JAZSRG010000185.1:0-18498 GCA_045538365.1 Clostridia bacterium | reverse complement strand
CTCCGACTTGGTTTTTCTTTGTTTTCGATAGTTTCACGAGTAATTACAACCTTTTCTATATCTTTTTGCGTTGGAATATCGTACATAACGTCCAACATTGCGTTTTCTAAAATCGCACGCAATCCTCTCGCGCCCGTATTCAGTTTTATAGCGCGTTGAGCAATTGCACTAATTGCGTCTTCTGAAAACTCAAGATCTACTCCGTCGTATTCCAAAAGTTTGCGATATTGCTTGGTTAATGCGTTTTTGGGGCAAGTAAGTATCTTTACGAGCGCCGTTTCGTCTAACGCAGTCAAGCCTACGACAATCGGAAGTCTTCCCGCAAACTCCGGAATTAGTCCGTACTTAATCAAGTCGTCAGGTTGAATTTCTTTTAGTAATTCTGCTCCGTCGTAGTCTTTACCCGTGCGCACTTCAGAGCCGAATCCCAAAGTCTTTTTATCTTTTCTCTTTTCTACTATCTTTTCAAGTCCAACGAACGCACCGCCACATATAAATAATATGTTTGTAGTGTCGATTTGTATGCACTCTTGTTGGGGATGCTTTCTACCACCTTGTGGTGGAACGTTTGCAACCGTGCTTTCAATAATTTTAAGCAAGGCTTGTTGTACGCCTTCGCCCGACACGTCGCGCGTTATAGAAACGTTTTCGCCCTTTCTCGTGATTTTGTCGATCTCGTCCACGTAGATAATACCGCGTTCTGCGCGAGATACGTCAAAATCCGCCGCCTGAATAAGTTTTAATAAAATATTCTCGACGTCTTCGCCAACGTAACCTGCTTCGGTCAAAGTCGTAGCGTCGGCAACGGCAAAAGGAACTTTCAAAATGTTTGCAAGCGTTTTTGCAAGCAAAGTTTTTCCAGAACCCGTTGGACCGAGCATCAAAACGTTGCTCTTTTCAAGCAATACCCCGTCGTCTTTTTTAGACGGTTTGTTCTTTATTCTCTTATAATGATTGTAAACCGCAACCGATAGTACTCTTTTGGCTTCGTCTTGACCTACGATATAGTCGTCAAGTTGTGATTTGATTTCAGCGGGCGTGGGTAAAACAAAATCCTCTGCTTGCGTTTCCGTTTCATTTGCCTTCGCCTCTTCTATCATTTTGTCGCATATTGCAATACACTCGTTGCAAATATACGCGTCACCGCTTGGGGACACTATAAGTTTGTCAACCTCGCTCTCTTGTTTGCCACAAAACGAGCAACTCGGGTTTTTAGTATCAATATTCAATGCGCACCTCTTATTTTCTGTTTTCGAACACTTTGTCGATAAGACCGTATTCAAGCGCTTCTTGGGCGCTCATAAAATAATCTCTGTCCGTGTCGATTTCCACCTTGTCTAAAGGTTGATTAGTGTTCTTTGCAAGTATAGTATTGAGTTTTGCCTTAGTCTTTAAGATTTGTTGCGCGTGAATTGCAATATCGCTTGCCTGTCCTTGCGCTCCACCTAAAGGTTGGTGAATCATAACTTCGGCGTTAGGTAATGCGTAACGTTTGCCCTTTGCACCAGATGACAACAAAAACGCTCCCATTGATGCTGCAAGACCTATACATATAGTGGATACGTCACATTTGATATAGTTCATAGTGTCGTAAATTGCCATACCTGCCGTTACGCTTCCGCCCGGGCTATTGATGTACAAACTGATATCTTTATCAGGATCTTTGCCTTCAAGGTAAATAAGTTGAGCAACGACAAGGTCTGCAACGGAGTCGTTTATCTCTCCCGTTAAAAAGATTATTCTGTCTTCAAGCATTCTGGAGAACAAGTCGAAAGAACGTTCCCCTCTATTGGTTTGTTCTAATACCATAGGAACTAAATTACTCATTTTATTACCTCACTCTAATCTATGTTTTTGATTTACAAATTATTATTAACCGCTTGAATTAAATTATTCCTTGTCTGCTTTTTTAGTCGCAGGTTTTTTAGCGGCTGAAGTCGTTTTCTTTGCAGTCGTTGCAGCGGGCTTTTTAGCGGTTGAAGTGGTCTTCTTTGCAGTAGCCGTTGCAGTCTTCTTTGCAGGCGCTTTCTTCTCAGCGATGTCTTCTGCTTTAGGAGCAGTTTTCTTTGCCGTTTCTTTCTTTTCAACGAAAGTGTTGTTTGCTTTCAAGAAATCGGTAAGTTTGGTGTAGAGAAGTTCGTTTGCAATATAATCGATTTGACGGTCGGATACGGTCTTTTTGTATTCGTCCAAAGTCTTGTTAACGTTCTTTGCGCTTGCTTCAAGTTTAGCGTCGATTTCGTCAGGAGTTACTTCAATCTTTTCCGTCTTGATGATGGTTTCTAAAACTAAACGAGCCTTAACGTTACGTTCTGCGCCTTCTCTGTATTCTTTGCGCAAATCGTCACGGGTAAGTTTAATCATTGCAAGATAATCGTCAAGTTTCATTCCTTGATACATAAGTCTGTATTCAAAGTTTTGAATTTGTTCGTCGATTGCAGACTCAATCATAGGTTCGGGAATTTCAACTTCGCTACTTTCAGCAATCTTTTCAATAAGAGCGTTTTCAGCCTCAGCGTCACTTCTCTTCGCATTTGCTTCCGTTAATTTTTTCTTAACGTCTGCTTTGTATTCTGCTAAAGTGTCAAATTCGGATACGTCTTTTGCGAATTCGTCGTCGAGAGCGGGAAGTTCTTTCTTCTTAATCTCGTGAAGTTTGATAGCAAATACTGCGTCTTTTCCTGCAAGGTCTTGTGAACCGTAGTTTTCAGGGAATTTAACGGAAATGTCTTTGCTATCCCCTATATTCATACCAACAACTTGTTCTTCAAAACCGGGGATAAACATATTTGAGCCAAGTTCAAGGTTTTGCTTTTCTGCAGTTCCGCCTTGGAATTTAACTCCGTTTACGCTTCCGCTGTAGTCGATAACTACGGTATCTCCGTTTTCGCACGCTCTATCCGTTACGTCAACGAGTCTTCCTGCTCTTTGACGAGCGTTTTCAATCTCGGCGTCCACAGTTTCTTTTGCTACGGGATACACGGTTTTGTCAATAGTGAGTTCTTTATATTGACCAAGTTTGAGTTCGGGTTTTACTACTACGTAAACGGCAATCTTTGCTCCGTCGTCGCTGATGTCTTCGATATCGAATTCAGGATATGCAACGGGCTCGATGTCTGCGTTTTCCGTCAACGCTTGATTGTAGTAACCGGGGATACATTCGTTGATAGCAGTTTCAAAGAAAATACCCTTGCCGTATCTCATTTCAATCATGTGTCTGGGTGCTTTGCCCTTTCTAAATCCTTCGATTTGGATTTTGTTCTTGTCTTTTTGGTAAGCGGCGTTGATAGCCTTTTCCCAATCTTCTTTGTCAAGCGTGAAAGTAAACTTTACTACGCTCTTTTCTTGTTTTTCAACTGAATACGTCATTGTGTACAGTCCTCCGATTGTAATAATTAAAGTTATTTACATATATTAACACAATTTGCATAGAAAGGCAAATATTTATTGGGATAATAACCAAGTTTTTTCCAAAAACGATTGCGAAAACGCGCAAAAAACTGTATAATCTTTTATATGCCGACTGATGCGCTTACAATATACGCCTTAGCGCGTGAATTAAACGACAAACTTTCGGGAGCAAGAATTGATAAAATTTATCAACCCGAAGGGGACGAGATTACCTTTTTGGTGAGAACTAATAACGAGAATAAAACTCTCGTAATTTCCGCCAACCCTGCTATTCCACGTATTCATTTTACAGGGCTTAAAAAGGACAACCCCTTAAACGCTCCCGCTTTTTGCATGCTCTTAAGAAAATACTTAACGTCTGCAAGAATATTATCCGTCGAACTCTTTAATCATGACAGAATTATCAAATTTACCATAAGTTCAAAAAGCGAAATGATGGACGATATGACTCTATATTTGTATTTCGAACTAATGGGAAGATATTCCAACTTAATTATAACAAATTCGGATAATAAAATATTGGACGTATTACGTCGCGTACCCCTTGATATGTCGCACACGAGAAGGCTTCTGCCCTCTTTTACCTACGCTCCGCCTACGCAAGAGAAAGTTTCTATTTTTAACCAAAACGAACTCCGTCACGCGATTGAGTTTTGCGACCGCTTTGAAGATAGCGTTTTAAGCGCAGTATCGGGTATTTCAAGGGAAACGGCGAGAGAACTTATATATCGCGCAAATTTAAGCGGAAACAGCGATTTTGCGGACTCGTTTATCCAAGAAACGTCTAATCTTTTATCCACCGTAAAACCTTGCGTTTCGTTAAACAAAAACGGTGTTGCGCAGGACTTTTTCGTGGATAAATATTTGTCCCAAAACTGTGAGTTTCGTAACGAGAAAACTTTAAGTGACGCAATAGATAATTGCTATGCGGAAAAAGATTTTGAAGCAAGGCTCAAAACCAAATCAAAACACTTAACCCAAGTAGTTAAAAACGCAATATCAAGAACGGAGAAAAAACTCGGTGTAAATCTTGATAAACTATCGGACTGCGAAAAAGCCGAAGAATATCGCATAAAAGGCGAACTTATAACGGCGAATTTATATAGAATACCCAAAAACTCGGAAGGCGTTATTTTACAAAACTATTACGACGATAATAAGGATATAAAAATTGCCCTTGACTCCACTAAAACACCTTCTCAAAACGCGCAAAATTATTTCCGTCGTTACGTCAAACTTAAACGCACCAAAGAAACCGTTTTGTCTATGATTGAAGAGAACAAAGAACTTCTCTCCTATCTTAAAGGAATTAGTTACTTTATCTTGTCGGCAACGGCAGAAAGCGACCTAAAAGATATAGAAGAAAACCTTGTAGAAACGGGCTTAATTATACGCAAACAAAAGGATAAAAAAGGTCAAAATAAACCGAGCGCACCGCTAAAATACGTTTTTGAAGATACGGAAATTTTCGTTGGAAGAAACAATCTTCAAAACGAGCAATTAACATTTAAAAGCGCGCTCAAATCGGACACTTGGCTACACGTTAAAAACTATCACGGCTCTCACGTTATAGTTCGCTCGGGTAAAGAATTAAGCCCCGAACTTATACTCTTCTCCGCCGAACTTGCAGCCTTTTACTCCGAAGCAAAATCCGCGGACAAAGTGGAAGTTGACTACACTAAAATTAAAAACGTGCGCCACTCCCCCGCAAAACGTTTAGGACTGGTTATATACACCGATTTTTCGTCCATAGTCGTTAAACCTAACGAGCACAAAAATTATAGAAAATAAAAAAATGCTATCCGCCACGGATAGCATTTTTTACCTTTATTCAAAATTATTCAGTTTTCGTATTTTTTTCAAACTTTGCCCAACTTGGGACAGTTAATATACAAACTACCGTGCCAACGACGGCAAGGATTGCCCAAACGAGCAAGTTCATGCTCCAACCCCCTGCGCCTTCTGCAATAAGGGGTATAACGTACGCGGACAACGCGCTTCCGATATAAGTACAACAGTTTAAAAGCCCGGATATCATGGATACGTTACCCCACTTCTTAAAGAAAGCGGGTAAAATACATATAAGCAATAAGTTTACGCCGTGCATACACGCTGTTATTATACCCGACATTGAAACGGAAAGAACGGGACTAACAGACGGGAACAAATATAAAACGATAGAACAAATTGCTCCCACTCCAAATATTACGCCCGAACAAAGCAAGGGGTTTTTGAGTTTTTTGGTGTACGCCCAAGTTGCAACGGCATAACTAAACATTGCGAATATCGGTAAAATAACGCCCGTTAAAATTGAAATCTCGTCGCTTAACGAATACGTTTCTTTTATATAAGACGGCATCCAGTCAGTTACTCCGTCACGGAGTATTCCTTGCAAAACGATTGCAAACATAATGGGTAAGAGCAACCAAAGATAATTTCTTATTTTAATCTTGTTATTAGATGAAACTTCTACTTTTTCTTCTCTCTTTAGTTCTATAATGGGACAACTAACCCACCAATAAATAAGTCCAACTATTCCAATAATCGCGGAAAAATAGAATACACTCTCCCAATTTAGGAGCGAAATTATCAAAGGACAAGCCAAATACAAAAATATCGTTGCAAAAGTCGAGCCCCAAGAAATTTTTTGCGTTTGCTTTTTATACTCTTCGTCACTTAGTCTATCCGTCATGAGTTTGACGATAGGTGGCCACATAAAGGCTTGCGCAAAACCGTTTATGCACCACAAGACGGTCATTAAAACGTAGTTCGCGCCACATAAAGACAGGCAAATATTTGCAATAATAGTCACCAAAAGACCGAGCGCAACTAATTTTTTAGGTTGAAATCTATCGCCTAAAAAACCGCTTATAAGTTGCCCTATTCCGTACGTTATGAAAGTACCGGTTAGCGCTAAACCTAAATTAGATTGACTAACGCCCGTGCCAGAAGACACGGCAACTATAATAGTTGAAAAATTCTTTCTCGTGATATAACTTATAAAATAAGTAAACGCGCATAAAAAAACGAGTTTATTTATTTTACTTTTTGTGCTTACCTTCATTTTTCCATACTTTCCTTTATATGTTCTGCGTAAATTTTAGCAACGTTTACTCCCGTAATTTTTTCAATTCCGCCGAAAAAGGCGTTAGAATTAACTTCACACAAAACGGGTTTACCGTTATCACTCAAAACGTCCACGCCACAGTAATCGAGATTGAGCGTCTGCGCAACCTTTTCGGCAAGGGCTATAAAATCTTTGGGAGCGTCTACTTTTTCGCCTACTCCACCAAGTTCGATATTTGAGCGAAAATCTGTTTTCGATACTCTTTTCATACTTGCAACGCATTTACCTGCGACCACTATAAATCTATAATCTTCGCCACGCGCCGACTCAATAAACTCTTGTATTAGGTATGGTTTTCCCGATATTTCGTAAATTTTTTCTCTCAATTCGCCTCGGTTTTTCACAAGAAATACGCCTGCGCCCAAAGACGAACTGTTGAGTTTTAAAATCATTGGGTAAGAAAATCTTTTTTCTATTTTTTCAAGGTTTTCTTCCCTTTCGTCAATTTGAATATAGGAAAACGTTCCGCTCATAGTGTCGGGCATATCTACTACGCCAGACAAAGCAAGATGAGTCAACATTTTGTCGTCGCACGTCTTAATTGCGGATAAATTATTAAATACCTTGACACCCCGTCTTTCAAGGGCTTCTATCGTATAAATATCTTTATCAAAACATACGCAAAAATCTATATCAAGGGTATCTATCTCGCCGTTTTTTATATGACAAAACGCACCGTTGTTTTTTTCAATACGGCAAGGCAAAGAGAGTTTTTCTAACTCATCCTTAATCCTTTCCGCTTGATAAACGGTGGATTCCGTTTCATAATACGCATTTACTAAAATAACACCTTTCATAGATAAAAAGCGCGATAAACGCGCTTAAAAATTAGTTTTCAGGGTAATATTTGCTGATATCAAAAGAATAATCTCCGTCAAAACAGCCCGTGCAGTACTCTCCACCGCCACACGCTTCACACAAACTTTCAACGGGAAGATAATTCAAACTGTCCGCGCCGATTATTTTGCAAATTTCTTCTTTTGTTCTGCCGTTTGCAATAAGTTGTTCTTTAGTTTCCATATCAACGCCAAAGTGACAAGCGTTAGTAACCATAGGACTTGCAATTATCATATGTACTTCAGTTGCTCCTGCTTGACGTAAAAGCGTAATAATCTTTTTACTCGTCGTACCACGAACGATAGAGTCGTCTATTAAGATAAGTCTTTTTCCTTTTATGTTGTGAGCAAACGCGCTGAGTTTAATCTTAACACTATTTTCTCTCATGGCTTGGGACGGTTGAATAAACGTTCTGCCGATATAACGGTTTTTAATCAAAGCGTCCGTGAAAGGAAGACCGGAAACTTCAGCATATCCTTTTGCAGCGGCGAGCGCGGAATCGGGTACGCCTGCAACAATATCTGCGTCAATCTTATATAACTCGGCAAGTTTTCTTCCTGCCTGTCTTCTTGCTTCATAAACAGATACACCGTCAATCTTTGAATCCGCTCTTGCAGTATATACGTGCTCGAAAATACAAGATTTTTTCGTACCTTCTGCAAAATATGACGAGTAAATCTCTCTTTTTTCGTTAACTAGAACGATTTCGCCCGGATTTACGTCACGGATAATCTTTGCGCTTATTGCTTCAAGGGCGCAAGATTCACTTGCAAAAACTATATCGCCGTCACGCTCTCCCATAATGAGCGGTTTAATACCGTGTCTATCACGAACGGCAATTAAATTTTCCCCAACCATATAAACGAAAGCAAACGCGCCGATAAGTTTTTGAGCCGCTATTTTAACGCCTTCTGAAATATTATCTTGAGCGTTAGAGTTTAGTAGGGCTGCAAGAACTTCACTATCAACTGAGGACTGAAAAATATGTCCTTTTGCAATCATCTCGTTTTTTAATTGTTTAGCATTAATGATGCTACCGCTATACGCTAACGCTACTCTACCGTACCTTCCGTAAAAAACCACGGGTTGCGCGTTAACAACGTTATTTGAACCTGTACTCGAATATCTAACGTGTCCGATTGCCGTTTTTGCATTTGGAAACATTGCAAGTTTTTCTTGGTCGAAAACGTCGCTAACAAGTCCCATATTTTTATAATACGCAACTTTTTCGTCTCCGGTAGATATAGCAATACCTGCGCTTTCTTGTCCGCGGTGTTGAAGAGCAAACAATCCAAAATAAACGTCGTGACCTATCTCCATACTCTCCTTGGTTGCTAAACCAAGTACTCCACATTCGTCTTGAACGCCTGAAGATTTACCGTTGTTTAAAATATCCGACATACAGAAATTTCTCCTAAAAAAAGATATATAAAGTATATCACTTTTGCTGTTTTTGTGTCAAACATACGCAAGGGGGTATAACAAAATAAAGTACATTTTTTACGTGTTTTTTATTCGATATTCTTTCGTCGTTACGCCATAAAATTTCTTAAATTCTTTCAAAAAATGGACGTCTTCGGAGTAGCCCACTCTAAACCCAATTTCTTTAGCCGTAAGCGAAGTTTTTAAAAGCAACTCCCCTGCTTTTTTTTGCCTTACCGATATGAGATAATTAGATACCGTTTGGTCGTTTTCTTTTTTGAATATTCTTGATAAATAGGACTGCGAAACGTGCAACGTATTGGCTACGCTCTCCACGTTAAAACTGCTATCAGAATAGTTTACATCAATAATCTCCATAGCCTTTTTAACTAATGCGCGTATAGGGGTGGTGATTTTCTCCCCCGACGACAACTTATCAACGCACGCAAAGAATGCTGATTTTACCTTGTAATACCCAACTTTACCCAAAGCATCTAAATCGTCTAATATATCGAAAAACACGGTTTCGTCAAAATCCGTTGGCGCGCTTACTACGGGATTATCCACACTAATCCCAAGTTTATTAGAATAAAAATTTGAAAGAGATCCGTCGTAATCAATCCAAACGTACGCCCACTTATCTTTCTCGTTAGGATAATAGGAAACGGACTTTCCGCGCGGTACAAAAAAGAACTGTTTTTCTGAAACTTGGTATTCCTTTCCTTCAACGAAAAGTTTACCCTTACCCCTTAACACGTAATGAATTATGTCATTTGCGCGAACGTAAGGATACTTTACGGGTTTTACGCTCAAAAAATCATCAAAGCCAAAGGAAAGAAGAACTAATTCCTTCTCATTTTCCGTATAAAGACGCTGATAATAATTAGGTTGTTTAAGTTTCTTAATCATAATATCACCAGTTATATATTAAATCAATATCTTTGATATGTCAATACAATTTTTTAAATCTGTTCAAAATAACACAGTTTTTTGACAAATATTATTATTCAAAAACGTAGCGCAATATCGTATAATAAAAGAAAAACTCATGGAGCATATTATGTAAAAAGTAAGACTTGGCGTTATCGGTCTTGGTCACCGTGGACTACAAATATCCGAAGCAATTCTTTACGGGGTACCCGAAATTGAAATCGTTGCGGTCGCAGACACTATCCCCGAGCGCATAAAAGTTGCTCAAGACAAAATTAAAGAAAAGAGAAATATAGATGCTTTGGCTACCCTTGATTATCACGAAATTTTAAACTCGCCTGACGTAGATGCGGTTTTCGTTGCAACGGGTTGGGAAAGCCACGTTTCCGTTTCAATTGAAGCGTTAAAAGCCGGCAAGGCTACCGCTATGGAAGTTGGCGGAGCGTATAATACGGAAGAACTTTGGGAACTCGTAGATACGGTTGAAAAGACCAAAGTGCCATTTATGTTTATGGAAAACTGTTGTTTTGGGGAATACGAACTTATGGTAACCAATATGGTTAGACAAGGAAAGTTTGGCAAAATCTCCCATTGTTCGGGCGCGTACAGCCACGACCTTCGCGAAGAACTATCAACTTACGCGCATTATAGACTACAAAACTATATTGACCGCAACTGCGAAAATTACCCCACACACGAACTCGGTCCTATCGCAAAACTTTTAGGTATTAACCGCGGAAACAGAATGACTAAACTCGTATCCGTTTCTTCTATTGCCCAAGGACTTCACGAATATATGGTTGAAAATAAAGATAAAATAATTGACCAAAATCTCGTAAGCGAAAAAATTTCTCAAGGAGATATCATAAACACTTTAATCACTTGCGAAAACGGCGAAACTATCGCGCTAAAACTTGATACCACTCTACCACGTTTTTATTCAAGAGAGTTTTCCGTTCACGGTACGAAAGGACTATACAGCGAACTTGCTCACACCCTTTTCCTTGACGGCGAAAATCATTGGAATACGAGAGAAATTCATAAAAGCGACGAAAAATATCTTGACGAATTCTCCACAAATATGTGGAAACAATTCACGCCAGAAGACAGAGAGTCCAGCCACGGCGGTATGGATTTATTTGAATTTAGGTCGTTTGCTTACCACCTTTTAAATAATTTGGAAATGCCCATAGACGTTTACGACGCGGCTGCTTGGATGGTAATAACTTGTTTGTCCGAAAAATCTATCAAAGAAGGTACTTTCGTTGATATTCCCGACTTTACAAGGGGAAAATACAAAGATAGACCGATAAAAGACGTCGTTGATTTTTCAAAAGACTGATTTTTCTCCTAAATATCAACGGTTTTTTGAAATTAAAGGCGTAAAAAAAGACAACGAATATTCGTTGTCTTTTTTTGTTCGCTTAATTATTTTGCTACCGATCTACGATATTTTTCTGCTTCCCAGTTGTTGATGAAGTTAACGTCTTTTTCGTTCATAGTAGAAATTTCAAGGTTTGCGCCTTTAAGCGTTCCTATAACGAAAACGTAAGCGGAAAGCGTTTCTTCCAAAGTTTGCGCTTCTTTTCTTTCCGTGTTGTAAGTAACCGTTCCGTCTTTTACTTCCATTTTTTCGGGAGCGTGAGCCAAAATGTTGTTTAAGTAAACAAGTTGGTCGGGGTACAAAGGATATTTGTCAAGGAAGGCTTTATCCAAACCGTATTTTGCAAGGAAAGACTTGATAACGGGAGTTTCGGATACGAATTTGCCGTCCCCTCCTACCAAATTTACATTACGGAAGTTATCGGGCAACTTGAAGTATGCGCGGATTCTTTCGTTAACGTCGGTGTGAAGGGCTTGTACGCGTTCAACTAATTCGCTCGTAACTACCAAGCCGTGGTTCTTCATAAAGATAACTTCGGGGAATTTGCCGTTTTCTACTTTATAGTTTTCGATAGCCTCTGCCATTTTCAAAGTCAAGGTAAAACCGGGATCAATGTAGGGCAAGAAAATGTAACCAAAGTCAGCGTCTGCAAAAATCTCTTTTGCAATTTTCTCTCCGTCGATTGCGCAAGTTAAAAGGTTAGCGTAAACGGAGTGAGTGTGGATAACGAAGGTTTTCAAAATTGCGTGGAAACCAACTTCAACGCTCGGACGCAAGGTTTGCATACCTTCGATTGCGATAGTCGAACCTTTAGAAATCTCTGCGGACTCTTTTTCGTAATCTTTTTGAACGGAAAGGTCAACAGATGAATAGTAATCTCTAATCTTTTGTCCGTCAACTGCAACGAAACCGGTATTTTCAGCGATATCAGTAAGTCTGAAACCCGATGCTTTTATAAGCATAATGCCGTTTGCGCCTTTAACTGACGTGTTTCCGCCACCGCCTTGGGTGTAGTCAACACGGTTACCTGCATATTGGGAAATTTCAATCAAATTTTTAATAGTTTGTTTCATATTTTCTCCTTATTTCAAATTAAACGCTTTGTTTATGGTTTGAATTTCTTCGTCGGAAATTGCTTGAATTTTTCCGATTTTTTGAGCGTTTATAATGGTGTTTGCGGTAAATTCCGCAACTTCAAGTCTATCAAATGCTTTAATAAGAGTGTTTCCTGTGGTTATAATACAGTCGTTTTCAATCAAAACTACGGGAGTACGTTCTCCTATTTTGTCAGATATACTCTTGGGATCACTAAACGGCGTACCAAAAGGCACTCTAACTATATCTCTCATCATAATGTATGACTCGGGAATAGTTCTTGAATCAAGTTTTGCTCTCGTGATACCGAACGCCATCAAGTTTGCAGGAGTTGCGGACGTGATTGCGTTAATCTCGGGGTGATTATCGTATATCGTCTTGTGCAAGCCTACTGAACGGCTAGGCTTTTTGCCCGCTTCTCTCCAACCTTTGTCGATTCTAACTAAATCGGACGGCTTCAAATACTTTCTATCAATTCCGTTAGGGGTTATAAGAAAACTGTCGTCTGCAAGTCTAACGGAAAACACGCCTTGCGTACTTGTAAACAAGTTTTGGTCGTACGCTCTATGAATAAGAGTGCACATTTCTTTACGCATTTTTCTCTCGTCTGAGGTGTAATCTCTTGGAATAAACTCGTCCAAAAGTCCGTCATAACCGCAGTACATATTTTCTATTTGTTCGTCAGTTAAACTTACGGCTTTGCCAAGAGATGATGACAAAATATTAAGTCTTGCGGCAAATTCCAAGGTTTCAAAACGTTTGAACGCATCAAAAAGGTTGTCTGCGCAAGTAACTACGCCGTGGTTGTCCATAATAACTACGTTATAGTTCTTCTTAAACTCGTCTGCAATTCTCTCCCCTAACTCTTCACTTCCCGCTACTTCGTAACCTGCGATTCCAACAGGACCGCAAATTTCGTAAGGGGTGGGAATAATGTTCGTATCGGGCACTTGTCTGGTTAATGAATAACTTACAAGCGCGGGGGGATGCGCGTGCAAAACTGCACCTACGTCAGGACGAACTTTATAAACCAATTTGTGAAAAGGAAGTTCTACAGACGGTTTGTGCTTACCTATAATAGTGCCGTCGGGTAAAATTTTACAAATGTCCTGCTCGGTCAACGCGCCCTTGTCTATTCCAGACGGCGTAATCCAAATATTGCCTTCGCTGTCTTTTATAGATAAGTTACCACCTGACGTGGTAGTAAACTGTTTTGCATAGATTCGGTTCAAGAGCATAACTATTTGCTCCGCCGGATGCATAAGATTAAACTCCATAATTTACCTCATTATTTTATTAAAGCAAGGAATTTGTCATAGTCGTAAACAGTTTTTCCCGTGGGTTCGTAGATTTTTACGTCTTCACTATCCATAACGAGTTTACGAATATCTTTCAAATCCTTTAATTCACCCATAGCCTTTAATTGAACTGCCATATTACCTACCGCAGTTGCCTCAAAAGGACCTGCAACTACTTTGCGTTCACAAATATCTGCGGTGAGTTTGCAAAGCATGGTGTTTTGTCCACCGCCACCGATTATGTTGATGGTAGAATATTTTTTGCCGGAAAGTTTTTCCAAACTCTCAACCGTGTAACGATATTTCAATGCTAAACTTTCATATACGCAACGAGCAATCTCACCGATAGTTTGGGGAACTTCTTGACCGGTCTTTTTGCAATAAGCCTTGATCATCTCGGGCATATCGCAAGGAACTTCAAAGTCAGCGCAATCGGGATCAATGTATGCAACGGACTTAGATTTTTCGGCTTCAATCATAATTTCACCGAAACTCATGTCGTGACCTTGTTCTTTCCAGTTACGTCTGCACTCTTGGATAATCCAAAGTCCCATAATGTTCTTTAAAAATCTCGTCGTTCTTCCGTATCCACCTTCGTTAGTGAAGTTGAGTTTTTCGCTCAATTCACTCAAAAGCGGTTTGTCGAGTTCAAGTCCCATAAGTGACCAAGTTCCGCAAGAAATGTAACAAAAATCATCAGAAATTGCAGGAATAGCAACTACTGCTGAACCCGTATCGTGTCCGCAAACTGCAACTACGGGAACGGAAGGTACTCCGAGTTCGTCGCAAATTTCTTGTTTTAAGTTGCCGTAAATTTCACCGCTATCAATGATTTCGGGTAAAATATCAGTGCGTATTCCAAGTTTTTCTAAAAGTTCGGTGTCCCAGTTACCGGTTACGGGGTTTAACATTTCAGAAGTTGAAGCAATGCTGTACTCACATACTTTTCTACCCGTCAACATATACGCGAATAAGTCGGGCATAAACAACATAGTTTCTGCCTCTTTATATGCGCTGTCGTTCTTCATTGAGTCAAACAACTGGAACAACGTGTTGATACGCATAAGTTGAATACCCGTATGTTTATAAAGCGTAGATGCGTCAACTATGTTTAACACTTCGTCAAAGGCTTTTTCCGTACGAGTATCACGATAGCAGTAAGGTGGCGCTAAAAGTTTACCGTCTTTTGCGATAAAACCATAGTCAACACCCCAAGTGTCTATACCGATAGCATCAAAACCGCCGTTTTCTTTGGCTTTTTTGATACCTTCTTTAATCTCCGAGAATAATCTATCGAATTCCCAATAAAGGTGACCGTCACGCATAACGCCACCGTTGGGGAAACGATGAATTTCACGGTAAGTTAATTTTCCGTCTATAATTTGTCCGATAATGGCACGTCCACTGGACGCGCCAAAGTCGAAAGCAAGTACTCTATTGCTCATTCTAACCTCCTGTTAGATCATTTGTTGTCCGCCGGTTACGTTGATTGCTTGACCGGTCATATAACTTGAGTAATCGGAAGCGAGGAATACCATAACGTTTTCGATATCAATGTATTCGCAACTTCTCTTCATAGGAACTTGGTTGATATATTTTTCTCTGATTGCTTCTTCCGTAGTTCCTTGGTTTTGAGCGTATTGTTTGAAAAGGCTGTTTACCCAAAGCGGTGAGTTAAGAAGGTTACCGGGGCAAATGCTGTTTACACGAACGTTAGATTCAGCGAACTCTAAAGCAAGACTTTGAGTCAAACCTACGCCACCGAACTTACTTCCTGCATAAGCGCCGTTTTTGTAACTACCCTTTTTACCGGATTTGCTGTTGATTTGGATAATGCTTCCGCATTTTTTCTCAAGCATGATAGGAGCAAATGCTTTAACGGTGTTGAAGTATCCGTTTAAGTTAATATCGGTAACGAGTTTAAATGCTTCGGGGGACAAACTGAAAATGTCGCCACTTTTTACGATTGCTGCGTTTGATACGAGAATATCAACAGTACCCCATTTTGCAACTACTGCGTCAGCCGCTGCTTGCAATTGGTCGAATTTGGTTACGTCAACTTGAAGAGCGATAGCGTCTTTCAATTTGCTTGCAACGTTTTGTGCGCCTTCAATATTGATATCACAAACTGCAACTTTGCATCCTTCTTTATCTAAACGAATAGCAAGTGCTTCTCCGAGTCCTTGGCTTGCGCCTGTTACTACTGCTACTTTTCCAGTTAAATCAATTTTACCCATTTTTTATATCTCCTTTAAATATAATTTAAATTATTTTTTAAATACTGAACGACGGCCAACTGATGCGAAAAACTCTGCGCGTTCTTGAAGTTTAGGCATTTTTGCCAACATTTCTTTAGAGAACATTCCGCTACCTACACCAAGTTCGGTGGACAACGCTTCGTGTCCGATAAGAGCCCAAGTTGAAGTGATAAGGTTAGAAAACTCGGGACGAGCAAGCGCTTTGCACTCGAAACTTTGACGGGGAGAGTTTACGTCTTCGCCTGAAATTTCAAACAAATCGTTCTTTGCGCATAACTCACGAAGTCTCATCAATTGTTCCAAAGTGTTTCTCGTCGGCATGTAAGCGATTGCTTGGATACCGATTTCTTTAAGGGCGGGAATTAAGTCGTCCAAAAAGTCGTCTTCGAATTTTTGCGCTCTTTTATCTCCCGTTACGGAATTACCTACGTCGCCAAGATAAGCGTACGCGGGAATTGCGCCATATCCTTTAGCAACTTCGATAAATTCTTCAGCAATAGGCATTTCGTCCGTTGCATCAATGTAGAAGAAAGCGGTATCACTCTTAAGTACTCCCAAAAGGTCGTATAAGAAGTGTTCATTGTCGTTGTCGCTTAAAAATCCTTCTGCCTTTGCGTTAACGGATAAGCCTAACGTGTTCTTTATAAAATCGAGAAGTTTTTCTCCTCTGCCGAATTTTTCTTCTAATTTAATAGCCAAAGCGTATAACAAATGTCTTTCAGTTATCGAACCGCCTGCGCTTGCTTGACTTAATGGATATACGTCCTTTTCAAAGTCGAGATTAACGCCGAATTTACCAAATTTGCCGTTGATAAGTTCGCACATTTTATTATTTCTCTCGTTTCTTCTCTTTCTAAATTGGTCAAGATATGCGTTGAAAGCATCAATGTTTTGATGCGGTACGCCGTGAGCCGCCATGTAGATACAGTCTTCTTGGTCGGGGTGATTGATTTTACCCCAGTGGCGCTTATTGAAATGCGCTCTAACTTCTACACCGCAAGTAGAACCAAGTCCTAAAATCTCACAAGCCTTGATAAACTCGTGCGCGCCCGACAAACTGTCGTGATCCATAATACCTGCGGACGTTAATCCTGCAGAATAAGCCATATAAGCCGCTTTGGTCGGTGAATACGGTGAGAAGGAGTAAATCGTGTGAATATGGTTATTTGCATCATTTTCACGAGTTACGGGTTTTGCCGTTTCACTTGCTAAAAGATTGTACAACGCTTCCAATCTTGATTCCATGTTTCCGCCGTTTAAATTCTTAAAAAATTCGTTCATTTTTTCGCCTCTGTCTTTCTTTATAGACGCTTTTTTACGTCTATTATATTATAACATATATTACAAGTTTTGCATAGCCCTGAACAAAAAAATTTATTTATCACGCCTACCTTGATTTCTCCTACACAAATGAGCACAATCGAGCATAAAAAATCAAAATTTTGTTTTTTTATTTTTTGAAAGTGTTCATTAGGCGGTGTAAATGCAAAAAAAACGGATAACTCGTATAGAGTTACCCGTTTAGTTTTACATATTGTCTGCAATATCTTTTAACTTTTCTTTTATTGCTTTTTTTGACTTTTGCACGGCGGCACGCGACTTGGGGCTACAAGAATAAACTATAACTCCCGCAACCATACCGACTGCAAGTCCTATCAATAATTCCTTCATACTCCACCTCCCACTTTTAGTGTGGTCGGAGAATATCCTTTTATACTATTTTTTGTTTCTGTAATTCTCGATTGCTATTCTTATAGCATCTTCTGACAATACGGAACAATGAATCTTTTGCGGGGGAAGTCCTTCAAGTTCTTCTACTACGTCACTATTAGTGATTTTAAGGGCTTCGTCAAGAGTTTTGCCTATAATCATTTGGGTTGCAGTACTTGACGATGCAATAGCCGCAGCGCAACCGAAAGTTTCAAACTTCGCGTCCACTATAACGTCGTTTTCTATCTTTAAATACAACTTCATCATATCTCCGCAGGACGGACTGGTTACCAAACCTTCTGCATCAGCATCTTCCATTCTGCCTACGTTTTTAGGGTTTCTAAATGCTTCAAGCACTTTATCGTTATACATTTTTTATATCTCCTTTTACGGTCTTAAACAAAGGTGAAATTTCACGGAGTTTTTCAACCGAAGTTTTTAATTTTTCTACTGTGTAATCAATCTCGTCAAGAGTGTTTTCTCGACCTAAGGTAAATCTTATAGTTCCCGACGCTCTATCTTCAGGTACGCCTATTGATAAGAGTACGTGGGAAGGCTCAATTGAGCCCGACGAACAAGCCGAACCGCTTGATGCGGATATTCCGTCCATATCGAGCAAAAGCAATATGCTCTCTCCTTCTATAAAATCAAAGGTTACGTTTAAGTTGCCCGGAAGTCTTTTTTCCATAGTACCGTTAATCGTGCAAAACGGTATTTCGTCCATTATTCTTTTTGCAAAATAATCGCGAAGTTTAGACACTTTTTTTGCGTATCCGTCGATATCTGCGCAAGCCAAAGTTATTGCTTCTCCAAGTCCAACTATGCCCGGCGTATTGTACGTGCCCGCTCTCATCTTTCTTTCTTGTTCTCCGCCAATCATTAGGCGAGAAACTTTTACGCCGTTACGGATATAAATTGCGCCTATTCCTTTCGGTCCGTAAAACTTATGAGCGGATAAAGACAATAAATCAATATTATCGTCGCGAACGCTAACAGGAATATTTCCTATTGCTTGAACGGCATCCG
>JAZSRG010000181.1:0-9161 GCA_045538365.1 Clostridia bacterium | reverse complement strand
ATGGTTGACTTTAAAATGGTTGACATTAACGGTCAATACCGCCACGTGACAATTCCTGCTGAAAACTTTTCAGAAGAAACAATGAAAAGTGGTATCGGTTTTGACGCGTCAAATTACGGTTACGCCGTAGTTGAAAAGAGTGATATGGTGTTTATCCCCGACCTTGATACGGCTTGGATTGATCCGTTTTGCGAAATCCCCACCCTTTCTATGAGCGGTAACGCTATGATTATAGATAGCCCCAGCAATAGACCTCTTGCTCAATACCCCAGAAATATTGTTCTCGCCGCAGAAAAATATATGCGCGACACGGGTATTGCAGACACTATGCTTATTCTTCCCGAATTTGAATTTTATCTTTTCGACCAAGTAGGTTGGGACGTTCAACCTTATAATATCTCAATGAGTTTAAACGCTGACAACGCATATTGGAATTCGGGCACGGACGGTATGGGTTGCGTAGTTCCTAAACAAAAGAACTATCATATCGCAAAACCTTTTGATAACTCCTACGAGTGCAGAAGCGAAATGTGTATGATTATGGAAGACGCAGGTATTCAAGTTAAATATCATCACCCCGAAGTTGGCGCGGCAGGACAATTTGAAATTGAACCTAAACTTGGCGAGATGAGCAAAATGGCTGACGCTACTATGAATATCAAGTACATTATTCATAACACCGCTCTTAAATACGGCAAATCCGCTACTTTAATGCCCAAGCCAGTATATGGCGAGGCTGGTAACGGTATGCACGTTCATATGCTTTTATTAAAAGACGGCAACCCCGTATTCTCTCAAGACGGAGAATACGCAAATCTTAGCCGTACCGCGCACTACTTTATCGGAGGACTACTTAAACACATCGCATCTCTTTGCGCTATAACTAACCCGAGCACGAACTCGTTTAAACGTCTTGTACCCGGTTTTGAAGCGCCCGTAACGGTAGGATACGCAACGAGTAACCGTAGCGCGGTTATCAGAATCCCCGCTTACGCAAAAACTCCTAACGAGCGTCGTTTCGAGATTCGTAACCCGGACGCAACTTGTAACCCCTACTTCTGCTACGCTGCTATCTTGATGGCAGGTCTTGACGGCGTTAAGAATAAGATTGACCCGAAAGAAAACGGATGGGGACCTTTTGATATGAACCTTTTCAATCTTCCTGAAGAAGAAAAGGCTAAACTTCAAGGACTTCCCACCACTCTTGATGCAGCGCTTGATGCGTTAGAAAAAGACCACGATTACTTGACCGCAGGCGGAGTTTTCCCTGAAGAACTTCTCAAAAACTTTATCAAAACCAAACGTAAAGAGTGTTCTGACCTTGCTAAAATTCCTACTCCTGCAGAGTTTGAAAAATACTATAACCTTTAAAAGGCTCGGACAGTCGAGGACGCCTGTCCCTACGTAAAATATCGACATAAAAAACGGCTCTTTGTTCGAGCCGTTTTTATTTTTGTTCTTTATTCTATTTTTAGTTTATACAGTCTTTCTTTTTTCGAGTTTTCTTTAAAGGTATCGACAAACTCTACAAACTCCCAACCGAATTTTTCATAAAGTCCTACGTGAGAAGTGTAAAGATAGAGTTCTTTAATCCCCGCCTTTTTTGCGTTTTCTTTAACCGAATTCATCATTTCACGGCAAATATTTTTGCCCCTGTGCTCGTTCGGTACGAATACGTTTATAAGCCAAGGATATATATCCGGTCTGCCTGCAAGGTCGTCCACCATGGATAATTGATAAACTCCGACAGGTTCTTCCCCGTCGATAGCCACAAAAGTTTGGGGAAGTTTATCTCCCGTGCACAAAGAGTGCTCCATTTGACATTTAACTTCGGCTTCGCTTTTTCCCTGTGGGACTCCCCACCAATTATAATTCCACTCTAAAACGCTTAAAAACTCGGGTGAATTTTTGTCCGTGAGTCTAATTATCTTCATTTTTTGCTCCTTGAAAAACGCCCAAAGATAACTTTGGGCGTAAAAATTACTTAACGTAGTTTTCTAAAGTTTTAGCATCAAGTTTGTCGTAATTTGATATAAATTTAGCAATTTGTTTTGCAATTACAAGCGCGCCACCCTTTTCGTCGCTTTCAATATTTAAAGGAAGCAAAGGATCGTGCAAACTCATACGAAGCAAGAACCAACCGTTTCCGTGCGCTTTGTCAAGGTTTACGCGAACGCCTTCAAAGTTATTGGGCGCAAGACTCCAACCGTCTTGCTTTTCAACGTACGCTTTGAGTTCTTCAAGAACGTTTTGACCGTAAGCCTTAAAGTCTTCTACTAAAATGTTCATACGGAATTCAATGCTCTCTGCCGGTTCGTCAAGGTTTGCAATGATTGATTCCAAGGTGTATCCTTGCTTTTTCGCTCTTGCAAGTTCGATTAAAAGTTTGGTTACGATATACGCGCCGTCGTCCAAGAAATAGTTCTCTTTAAACGCGCCGTGACCGGACGTTTCTATTGCAAGTTGACTGTCCTTGCCTTCCCCGTTTAAGCGGATAGATTCGTTAATAACGTTTTTGTAACCTCTCTTAAATCTATGATGAACGCCACCGAGTTCGGTTATAAACTTTGCAAGTCCCGTACTCGTGATTGAGTCGGTAACGATAGTAGTGCCGGGGTGTTCTCTTAAAAGAATTGCCGAAAGCATTGCAATAATTCTATTACGGTTAAGTTCGCTACCGTCGGAGAGTACGGCACCCGCTCTATCTACGTCGGTATCAAAGATAATACCAAGGTCGGCTTTGGTTTCAGCAACTGCTTCCATAATGCTCTTCATAGCATCTTTGTCTTCAGGGTTAGGAATATGGTTGGGGAAACTTCCGTCGGGATCAAGATATCTACTACCGTCCGTGTTTGCTCCCAAAGGTTTCAAAACTTTATCAACGTAAAATCCGCCTGCGCCGTTACCTGCGTCCACTACGATTCTAAAACCTTTAAGTGGTTCTTCTTCGCCCGTAGCCGTTCTGATTTTGTCCGCCAAAATCTTGCCGTAAACGTCCATAAACTCGCCTTTTTGGTACGTGCCTTTTGCCATGCCCGTTTTTTGGTCGCTTTCAGCGTAAGCAATAATCTCTTTTATATTTTTAGACTCCAATCCGCCCTTTTCGGTAAAGAATTTAAAACCGTTTCTGTTAAAAGGTAAGTGACTTGCGGTAATCATAACCGAGCCGTCGAATTTAAAGCCTTCGACTACGGTTGACATAAACATAGCGGGGGTGCTTGCCATACCGAAATCGGTAACCAAAACGCCCTCTTCTACCAACGCATCCGTCAACCAACCACAAAGGGTTTCGCCTGACAATCTTGAGTCACGACCAACTGCTACGCGAATACCTTCACTTTTTCCCGTTTTTTCTTTGAGCCAAAGCGCAAAACCACGACCAATGTCACGGGACGCTTGTTCGGTCAAGTTAACGTGTTGATTTTCAATTCCTTCTAACGCAACGCCACGGATATCGCTACCGTTTTGTAACTTCTTGTAATCCATAATAGTCCTCCTAAATAATACTGTAACACACTTATTTTATCATATATCCAAATAATAATCAACGGTGTAACAAAATTTAAATTAGCATTTTTCGACAAATTTATATATTTTTCTTGTTTTTAACAAAAAAGTATTGACTTTTATGTAAAAAAACGATATATTTTATATACAACACGAGATAGAGGCGCAATCTTTATGATAAACGCGAATAGGGATTTAGTTCGCGCGGTAAAGGAAAGATTGCCGAAGACAAAAGTTTTTCCCGAAAACTTTTGATCTGGGTGTATGTGAAATACGCATACAACTGTCGCATCTTTTGATGCGTTGGGCTATTGAATATTAGGATTTTTCAATCACGATATTTAATAGTATCGTGATTTTTTTATTACACGCTCTTAGAGCAAAGGAGAAAAAAGGTTTATGTTAGGAAAAACCAAATTTTTGACTGGCAAAAGAATAACTTTAATCGTTGCGGCGATAGTTATCATTGCCTTACTAATCGTAGCCGTTCAAACGGGTGGCATCTATAATAAAGTAGATTGCCCAGACTGTGTGGAAGGCACGTGTGCGTCTTGCGAAGGATTAGGCTCAGTTGAAAACTCTGAAACGCACGTCCTTGAAGATTGCGGAAATTGCGACGCGTCCGGTCTTTGCGCAACGTGCGCAGGAGAAGGCGAAGTAACGGGTTCACTTTGGGCTCTTCTTCCCCCTGTTATTGCAATAGGTCTTGCCCTTATCACTCGTGAAGTTTACTCGTCACTCTTTATCGGTATCGTATCTGGCGCAATTTTAGCGTCTGGCGCAAGTTTCACGGGCACCGTGGACTTCGTTATAAACGACGGCTTAATTTCCGCCGTATCGGGTACTGCGGGAATATTCGTATTCTTGGTTGAACTTGGAATACTCGTTGCCCTTATCAATAAAGCGGGCGGAAGCGCTGCTTTCGGTAGATGGGCAGAAACGCACATTAAGAGCAAAATCGGCGCGCAAATCGCAACGTTTATCTTGGGTATTTTGATATTTATCGACGACTACTTCAACTGTTTGACAGTAGGCTCGGTTATGCGCCCCGTTACGGACAAGCACAAGATTTCAAGATCCAAACTTTCTTTCTTGATTGATGCAACGGCAGCGCCTATTTGTATGATAGCGCCAATTTCTTCTTGGGCAGCCGCAGTTTCTCAGTACGCTGCTGACGGACAAGGACTTCAACTCTTTATCGCGGCAATACCCTTTAACTTCTACTCGCTTTTGACACTCATATTCGTTGTTTCAATTATCTTGATGAAGTTTGACTTCGGTCCTATGAGAAAACACGAATTGAACGCTCAAAACGGAGATTTGTTCTCGGGTAAAAAGTTGACGAGTGATGATTACAACCCCAACCCACGCGGACGTGTATTTGACCTTATTCTTCCTATCGTGTTCTTACTTATCGCAAGCGTATTCGCTCTCGTTTACGTTGGCGGAGCGTTTAGTGGCGTTGACTTTATCACGGCGTTTGGCGATACGGACGCAACGGTAGCCCTTCCTTGGGCGGGACTGCTTGCCCTTGTTGCAACCATTATATATATGGCTATTCGTAAAGTCGTTACCTTTGACGAATCTATGAAGAGTATTCCCAAAGGCTTTATCGCTATGGTGCCTGCAATCTTGATTTTGACCTTTGCTACCGCTCTTAAAAATATGACGAGTTTACTCGGCGCTGCTTACTACGTAGGCGACGTTATGACGACCGCCGCTCCCGCACTTTTGAATTTCTTGCCTGCAATTATATTCCTCGTTGCTTGCGTACTTGCTTTTGCAACGGGTACGAGTTGGGGAACGTTCGGAATACTTATTCCTATAGTTTACGCTCTCTTCCCCAACGGCGGGCCTTTAGTAATAGTAAGTATGTCGGCGTGCCTTGCAGGCGCTGTTTGCGGTGACCATTGTTCACCCATATCCGACACCACGATTATGTCGTCGGCTGGCGCTGAGTGCGAACACTTAAATCACGTATCCACTCAAATTCCTTACGCTATCTTCGTTGCGGTTATATCTTTCGTATCTTACATTATCGCAGGATTTATCCCCAACGCCCTTATCGTTCTCCCCATAAGCATAGTTATTATGGTAGGTTCACTCTTTGTAATGCGTAAGATTACGGCTAAAAAATACGCTAACGAAAAAGAATAATTTTTCTAAAACAAAAGGATAATGCTTTGCGCATTATCCTTTTTTTATGCTCTTTCATTTCTTTCCTATCATTTTATCTATTATTAAGTCTGCGTGCTTTTCAAAGTTGCCCGTGGACTCGGCGTATAATTCCGTAAAAGACGGAACGCCTTCTATCTCATTATTACTTCTATAAATTAAGTAAGGTACGGGCGTGGATGAGTGAGTTTTGATAGCAATAGGGGTTGGGTGATCGGGCATAATCAACATGGTGTAATCTTCCCCTTTAAGACCGTCTATCAAAGTTTTTACAACGTAACGGTCAATGTCTTCTATTGCTTTGATTTTATTTTCGCACTCTCCCCTGTGTCCGCACTCGTCGGGCGCTTCTATATGCACGTACACGAAATCGTGTTTTTTAAGGGCTTCAAGCGCGGCGTTTGCTTTTCCAAGATAGTTGGTGTCGATATTACCCGTTGCGCCTTCAACTTCTATAACTTCCATACCTGCTACAATAGCAATACCCTTTAAAAGGTCAACTGCGGAAATCATTGCTCCACTAAGTCCAGTTTTTTCTTTAAAGTTTGGAAGAGCGGGTTTTCGTCCTTCTCCCCAAAACCAAACGGAGTTACCGGGGCGAAGACCTTTGTCTTCTCTCGCTTTGTTAACGGGGTGGTCTTTAAGTACGTCGTAAGACTTTACCATAAGGGACAAAAGTTTTTCGCCGTTTTCCCCTTTTGGCAAATACTCGCCTACAACCTTTCCCGATATATCGTGTGGCGGAGTTAATTCCGCGCCGACGGATGCGTTTTTGTGCAACAAACAATGTCTATAACTAATTCCTGCAAAAAACTTCCACTCGTCGTCCCCTAACGCGTCGTGAACGGCTTCTATGAGTTGACTTGCTTCTTGGGTTGAAATCTCGCCTGCGCTATAGTCCACCATAGTGCGGTCGCTGTACTCTTTTTCGTTTGAGAGCGTGACTAAATTAGCGCGGTAGGTTACGTCCGTGTCACTTAGTTTTACGCCTATGCTTACCGCTTCAAGGGGGGAACGTCCCGTATAACAATCTCTTGGATTATACCCTATAACGGAAAGGTTAGCAACGTCGCTACCCGGTTTCATGCCTTCTGGAACAGTTCTTGCAATACCTACTTCGGATTTACTTGCAAGATAATCTATGTACGGTTTATTTGCCACTTCTAAAGGAGTTTTTCCACCCAGCTTTTCAATCGGGTAATCAGCCATGCCGTCTCCTAATAAAATTACGTATTTCATATTCAGCCTCCAATCTTAATTTTAGCACAATATTTTTTCTTTTGCAACAATACAAAATAAATGATTGCAAAATACTCATTATTTTGATAGAATAATTATAGTATTATATACGGAGGACGTTATGAATATTTTCGAAGCCATAATTTTAGGTATCGTCCAAGGACTAACCGAGTTTTTGCCCGTATCAAGTAGCGGTCACTTAACGTTGTTTCAAGAAATTCTTGGATTAGATATGTCAAACGCCATGTTCTTTAACCTTTTAGTACACGTTGGAACGTTGGTTGCAGTTTGCGTAGTCTTTTATAAAGATATAATAGGTCTTTTCAAAAAACCTTATAAAAATCTTTTTATGTTAATAATTGCGTCTATCCCTGCTGCAATTGCAGGACTTCTTTTAGACGACTTTATAGACTCTGTGTTCTCAAGCGCAAGTATTATTTGTTTCACTTTCCTTTTAACCGCAGGACTTTTGCTTTTGGCAGAATATATAGGTAAGAAAAATAGTGAGCCAAAACCTTTAAGTTACAAAACGGCAGGTATTATGGGTGTAGGACAAATGCTTGCAATACTCCCCGGTCTTTCCCGTAGTGGTACGACTATTACCGCAGGTATTTTGTGTAAACACAAAAGAGAAGACGTTGCAAAGTTCTCTTTCTTGATGAGTATCCCCGTAATTTTAGGCGGAGCGCTTGTAGAAGTACTTAAAATGGTAAAAGAACTCAGCGCAGGCGCAACTCTCACCACTCTCGGCATTGACGTAGTTCCCACTTTAGTGGCTATGCTTTGCGCCGCTTTGTCCGGTTACTTCGCTATTCGTTGGATGCTAAAACTTATATCTAAATGCAATTTTAAATGGTTTAGCGTATATCTCGTTGTAGTGTCTTTAGTTTGCATAGTGAACTACTTTATTGTTCCTATTTGGTGATAATAAAAAAATTAAAGAGCCTTGGAAAGCCAAGGCTCTTTTTTTATGATTATAATTCCTTTTTATACGAACGTCTGCGTTTATGTTGGATATTTTTAAAATATTTCCATTGTCCTTGCACGCTGATATTGTCTTCAAGGTTTAAGTTAGTTTCCATATATTCTATCTTATCCCGTTTCATCATACTTTGAATTTCGGCAATAATTATAGCGTTAAGTCCGGTGTTTCTATATCTCGGCATAATGCCAACAAGCGCCATATCTAAGCCTTTTGGGTTTCTTACCGTTCTCAAAACCTTAAATATGGTGGGAAGAGTTAGTCTTCCACCGCTCTTTTGAACGTCTTTTCCGATAGCCGGAATTGCAAAGCCAAAGGACACGACGTTTTCGTCTTTATCGCAAAGCACGAATATGTATTTGCGGTTAAGTACCAAAATAAATTGCGCCACCATTTCCTTTATCATTTCGGGGGTAAAAGGTACGGTGCCGTACAACTCTTTGTAACACTCGTCAAGACAGGCAAATATGCCGTCTTTGTACTTTTTGATATAAGCGCGTTTTTTAAGCCCTTCCCCACCAAAATGCAAGCCTAATTTTTCAAGCGCTTCCTTTCCTATTTTATAAAGTTGTTCGTTTTTATAAACTTCGGGGAATATTCTATATTCTACCCAGTCAACGTCCTTTTGGTAACCGTTTTTCTCAATCAAAGACTGATAATAGTCGTAGTTATATTGCTCTTCAAAGGTTGCAAGGTGGTCGAAGCCTTCAATTAAAAGTCCTTCTCTTTCAAGGTCGCTAAAACCAAGCGGACCGACTACGGTGTCTGCGCCAATCTCTCGTCCCCAATTCTCCACCGCTTCCAAAAGAAGTTTAGCAACTTCTTCGTCGTTTATCGTATCAAAACGAGAAAATCTAACTTGGTTCGTGCCGTGAATCTCATTATATTGTTTTTGCAAAATACCTTGAATACGTCCAACCGTTTCATTTCCTTTCTTTGCTAAAAAGCAAACGGTATCACAAGTAGATACGTAAGTGTGCTTGTTTCCAAAAATCTTCATTTCGTCACTAAAAAGCGGGGGTACGAAATAAGGGTTTCCTTTATACAACCTTAACGGAAACTTAACGAATTCCTTTTGGTCTTTCTTTTTCTCTACTTTTATAATTTTGATATTTTCCATATTTCCCTTGTGCGGTAAGGCTTTTGAGTTTTTTATGCCTTACCTATATATTATATAAGAAAACGGCAAATATGTAAAGTATGTTAAATAAATTTTAATAAAAAAAGAGTTGGCGTGTGCCAACTCTTTTAAATGATT
>JAZSRG010000079.1:0-4449 GCA_045538365.1 Clostridia bacterium | reverse complement strand
TTGGCCCCCGACTTCAAAAAAGACGCTTGGGGGTACGAGCGGTCGAATTATTAGTAAAAAAATACAGCAAACTTATATCCCCTCTCAAAAAAATTACGCCACACAAACTACGTAGTACGTACGGCACGAGTTTATATCGTGAAACGCAAGATATCTACGTCGTAGCCGAAGTTTTGGGACACAAAGATATAAATACTACTAAAAAGCACTACGCCGCAATAAGCGAAGATATCAAGCGAAACGCATCTACAAAAGTTACCTTAAGAGATAAAAATTAAATTTTTGAGATATGTCCAAATATTTCCTCGGACATATCTTTTTTTTATGATAAAATTTTTTCGAGGTACACTAATGAAAAGAGATGAAATTAAGAAAAATACTGAAGAAAAGATTTTAACCTTTATCACCAAATATTACGAACAAAACGGATATTGTCCTACTATCAGAGAAATTTCAAAAGCCACGGGTATAAACTCAACGTCCACTATTCACAACTATTTACTATCGTTAAACGATAGCGGAAAAATTATAAAAAATTCTTCAAAAAACCGCGCTATTACAATCAATCAACCAAAGTCAATTAGCGCGCCCTTGCTTGGCGAAATTGCCGCAGGAAAACCTATACTTGCCCAGGAAAGTTTTGACGAAGTTTTATCTCTGCCCCAAAACGTTTTTAGCGGGGATAACTTATTCGCTCTAAAAGTTCGTGGAGACAGTATGATTGAAGCAGGAATTTTTGACGGGGACACAATTATACTGCAAAAACAAAATACTGCCGAAAACGGTGAAATAATCGCTGCGTTAGTTGACGGAGAAAACGCCACGGTCAAAAGGTTTTATAAAGAGCGTGATTTCGTTAGATTAAAGCCCGAAAATTCCTCAATGAGCGATATTATTTGCAAAAACGTAACTATTTTAGGCAAAGTAGTAGGACTTATTAGAAGTATTTAACTATTATTTAAAACGCGTTTATTCATAACACTATTTGACTTTTTATAATATTTTTTTACAAAAAATTACAAAATGCTATTGACAGTTTTTCTTATTTGTTATAATATATATTAAGAATATTATATTAAGGAGAAACTATGGAAAAATCAGCCGCAAACACCGACTTAATCCGCGGACACGTTATAACCATTATCTTGCGTTCTCTTCAAGGCAACGATAAGTACGGTTATGAAATTTGTCGTGAGATTGAAGTTAAAAGTGAAGGCAGTTACGTTTTAAAACAACCTACTCTATACAGTTGCTTAAAACGTCTTGAATCACAAGGTTATATTACTTCCTATTTAGGCGAAATTTCCAACGGCGGTCGCAGACGTTATTATTCTCTTACCGAAAAAGGTGAAGAATATCTCGAACGAGACAAACAAGAATGGGAGTTCTCCAGAACGCTAATCAATAGATTACTTTCTGATAAAGACTACGATTTAACTCAACCTCCCCCATTTAATCCAAGTGATTTACGTCCTTACACGAGAAAGATGAACGAAGCGAAGGCTACGGAAGAAACCGTTGAAGCAAACGAAGTTGTAGTTGAAGAAACGCCCGTTGAAGAAGCACCTGTCGTAGTTGAGAAAACTGTCGTTACACCCGAGCCTTACGAAGATAATACTGTGGAAGAACCCGAACCAATAGTTGAAGAAACTGTTGAAGAAGTTGCAGAAACAGTGCCTGAAGAAAAACCTACGAAAACTTCCTTCTCTATCTTTGATCTTATGCCAACTGCTGAAGACGAAGAAAATGATGAAGAAGAAGTTAACGTATATGACGAAGAAGAACCCGTTTCCTACGTTGTACCCATTGAGCAAGACACCGTTGACGAAGACGATTTATCTCCCGTAGAAGACGAAGAAGAAAGTGATGCTTCAAAAATTATTGCTGAAGCCTACGATCCTTATTACGGCGAGTCTTATTCCGAGCCCGTTTCACAAGAAAACGCATATTCCCGTCTTTTCGACAATAACAACTCAACTAACGAGTTTTTCGGCATAACTGAAGAAGAAAACAAGGAAGACGAAGAAGAACAAGAAGAAAGCGGACCGATTGATTTGTTTGCGCCCATTGAAACCAAACAAGAAACGGAAGAACCCGTTTACGAAAAGGAAGAAAACTATTACGTTGTTCCTAATCGTGAAGTTTCCGCTTATCAATCTACTCAACTCTCCCCCAAGGTTGCAGTTGAAGAAGTTATTGAAGAAATCGTTGAAGAGTCTATCACCCCTAGCGTAGTTCCCGAGCAAACAAAAGACACGGATGAAAAGAACTACAAGAGCGCTTTCTCTAAACTCTTCAACACCGAAGAATCCGACGTTCCTACCCGTGAAGCGGTTGCTCCAAAAGACGTAAGCGAAATGAGAAAAACTCGCGACTTACCGCCGGCTGCATCTATGGCTGACTTGAAGAAAAACTACTACGCGGAAGGATTTAATCTTAAAACTTATAATCGCTCTAACACGGAAATTTATTATAATATGAACTATATGTATTCAAATAAATTAAACTGTGTTACTTGCTGGGTTTTATACGCTCTTATCTTACTTGAAATCGGCTTAACCTTCTTGTTTGATAGCGGTCGAGTTTTAAGTAACGCGTTCTTTATTGCTACTCCCCTTATCGCTTTAATCATTCCAGGTGTTCCCACCGTGTTTATGATTAGAAATCCTCAAAAGCGTATTAAAGCAGAGTTTGATTTCAATAAAGCGCTAATAAACAGTTCTTTGCTCGCTCTAAACCTTGCAATTATTATTGCAGCAATTGGATTTGTTTGCGGTGTACCCCTAAACGACTTCACGCAAATTACGATATACATAATCTTACCCGTAATTTACACGTTAAATATTCCTATCGGTATCCTTATTTACTACTGGTTATTTAACAGCAAGAAGTTCCATTTATCTTAATAATACAAAATAAAAAAAGTCCCTTTTTAGGGACTTTTTATTTTAGATTTTTTATTGCGTTTCTAGCCATCTCGTCACATCTGTTGTTGTATTCGTTATCAGCGTGGCCTTTTACTTTTATCCAATTAACTTTGTGCTTATTAACTTCAATTAATAACGCTGACCAAAGGTCTTTATTTTTTACGTCTTGTTTTCCGCTCGTTTTCCATTTATTCTTTTGCCACTCCGTTATCCAACCCTTATTAAAGGCGTCCAAGGAATACGCAGAATCACTATATAAATCTACTTCGCACGGCTCTTTTAAGGCTCTTAACCCTTCAATTATTGCAAGTAATTCCATTCTATTATTAGTCGTGTCTGGGCTCGCGCCAAAAATTTCTTTTTCAACACCGTTATATATAAGTATTGCCGCCCACCCGCCTTTACCGGGGTTTCCCGAACACGCGCCGTCCGTATATATATCTACTTTTTTCATTTTTTAACCTCAGAAAGTTCTATCGAACGTGCGTAACACTTTTGTATTGCCTCTTTAATAATCTCGTCAGTTTTATTTTGATTAAAACAATCTATTGCTTGAATAGTCGTTCCGCCTTTACTGCAAACCATATCAATAAGCGTGGATAGATCGAAATCGCTTTCAAAACTTAAAGTTGTTGCTCCAAAAAAAGTTTGATAGGTTAATTTTTTGCTTTCTTCTTCCGTCAAACCAATGCTGACACCTGCATCAATCATAGATTTTATAAAATAATATACGTACGCAGGTCCGCTACCGCTAATTGCAGTAACTGCATCAAGTTTGTTTTCGTCAACAAATAATGTTTCGCCAATGGATGAGAAAAGATTATTTACAAAAGTTTTGTTTTCTTCCGTACCGTTATAAAAACTTATACCGCTCATGCCTTTGCTAACTTTAACGGGCGCGTTAGGCATAATTCTTGCCATAGCGGTTAAATTTGGTAGAGCGTTTACTATACTTTGAATTTTAACCCCCGCCATAATGGATATAAGATATTTTACGTTTTGCAATTCATCAGTTACTTCATAAAAAGACTGTGGTTTAATTGCAAGCATAACGTACTCCGCTCTCTCGGCCACGTCCGCATTTGAATTTGCTAAACAAACGTCATATTTTTCTGCAAAAGATAAGGCTTTATCAATATTTGAATCATACACCAAAACGTCGTATGACGGTATAATCTTGTTTTTAATTGCCCCACTTAAAATGGCGTCAGCCATGTTGCCACATCCGATAATACCAAATTTGTATTTATTTTTCATTTTTTCTCCTTTTTAAGCCGAAAAACGTTTGACTTATTTGCTTTAATTCAATATAATATAATGGTCCTTAGGGGAGTGGCTCAATTGGTAGAGCAGCGGTCTCCAAAACCGCCGGTTGCGTGTTCGAGTCGCGTCTCCCCTGCCATATTCCAAACTGTGCAAACGGTTTGGAATTTTTTTTATTTTACTACAACATTATACAAATTAAATTTTAAAAAGTCAATATATAATTAGCGAGTTAGTTTTTATAATAAATAAAATAATT
>JAZSRG010000189.1:0-6802 GCA_045538365.1 Clostridia bacterium | reverse complement strand
CAAGCCGAATAACTCGATTTGTTATCGAATATGACCAAGCATTTATTAAAGAATACAAAATAAGACTTAAATATCTTGCGTGGTGTTTGCGCAAAAAGAAAATACCAAGTACGCAAGAATTTAGAGAGAGGTGGAAAGTTGAAATTACGAGTTAGGTTTGACCGTGCAACGTTCACAGAAAACGGAGATTTATGTCTAACTTTCAAGGGGCTTGACAGATACGCAAGCAGAAAGGCTCTCGGAGAACTCAAAAATCTCCCGGACAAGGTTTTAACTCTTGACGTTAAGGAAGAGAAGAGCAAGCGCTCTCTTCAACAAAATAGGCTGTTTTGGGAATTGTGCGATAGGCTCACGGAGGCAACGACAGGCAAGCGCAGACAAGAAGACGTTGACGATATGTATATATCCCTTTTATCTTCTGCAAATGCAAAAGCAATTTACTTTGAGGCTCTCCCGGAGACTGAAGAAAATCTAAAAAGATATTTCAGAGTCGTCAAGAAAGTTGACGAGCGAGAGTCAAAGGGTGTCAAGACCGCAGTTTTTAAGTGTTACGAAGGTAGTTCAAGTTTTAACACTCAACAAATGAACGAACTAATCGACCTTGCGCTTGACAAACTTCACGAGTTAGGAATATTTGATTATGACGACGGAGGCGGTTACGTATGATTATCCAAATTGATACACGCGAGAAACCGCAAAAAACGGCTCATATCGAACAATATTTTTTGTCCAAGCAAATACACTACCACCGTTCAAAAAACTACGTAGGCGATTATATTTCACTTGCAAGTCCATTTGTGGTGGTAGAGAGAAAACAAAACGTATTAGAGTTTGCAGGGAACGCAGGAAAGAACCACGATAGGTTTAAAAGAGAACTCGAACGGCTCGATGCAATCGGCGCAAAAATGTATATCGTAATCGAAGAAGATATCGGCTCTCTCGAAGGACTCAAAACGTGGAGTAACAAGCGTTCGCAAATGAAAGGCGAAACTTTATACAAGATATGCAAAACGTGGCAAGAACGCCACAATATCGAATTTGTCTTTTGCAGTCACCTTGACTGTCCAAGAATAATCGTAGAAATTTTAGGAGGGGTATATGAACAAAGTAGTATTGATAGGCAATCTAACTCGTGACCCGGAACTACGGCAAACGGCAAACGGTGTCGCGGTGTGCAGTTTTTCGATTGCGGTCAATCGTAGGTTTAAAGGTGCAGATGGTAACGCGGTAACGGACTTTTTTAACGTAGTGACATGGCGCGCAACTGCCGAGAACTGCGGAAAGTTTCTCACGAAAGGCAAAAAGGTTGCCGTAAGCGGAGAACTTCAAAACCGACAATACGAGTCGGACGGAGCAAAAAGAACTGTAACGGAGATTGTTGCGGATGAAGTGCAATTTTTATCGACTTCTGACAGTGACTCAAAGAGTGAGGTAAAACTCAAAGAGACTGACGAAGATTTACCATTTTAAAATAGGAGACAATTGAATATGGCAAGAAAGAGAATCATCTCTCCCGAAATTTGGGAAAGCGAAAGTTTTGGTTCCCTTTCTGTGCTCGGTAAAGTCCTGTATATTGGGATGATATCTTTAGCAGACGACGAGGGAAGAGGTCGAGCCAATGCCTCGTTATTGAAAGCAAGAATTCTGCCGTACAACGAAGAAGTTCGCATCGCCGAGGTTGAAAAGGCCCTTAGTGAAATAAGCACCAGAACCTCCACGAAGTTATACGAGGTTGACCGCACGAAGTACTATGCTTTTGATAATTGGAGAAAATGGCAGTATATCGAAAAACCACGTCCAAGTTATCTACCAGCCCCACCGAGTTGTGGGGAGGGGGAAGATATACCCAAAACCGAACTTTTCGGGGAACAGTCGGGGAATAGTAGGGGAATAGTAGGGGAACAGTCGCCCCTTAAAAGAAAAGAAAAGAAAAGAATATATAGTAGTAGCCCGGGGTTGACAAACGAAGATTATTCCGAACTCTGCGACAAAATCGGCAAAGCCGACTGCGACTACTACATTGAACGCGTTAAGGCTTTTCTGCTCAAAGAACCTAAAGCGAAGTTGTCAGTCAAGGCAACGATACTTAAATGGCATAGAGAAGATAAGGCAAAAGAAGAACGCGAAAGCAAGAGTACCGCAAACGAGTATATCACTCGTGATTATTCGGATGAAGAACTTGAGGCGGTATTTAGCGGAGAAGACGAAGAAATATAGGAGGGAAGAGTTTGACAAATGAAACAACGACAAACGGTAATATCTGGCGAATATACGATTATCCAGTCAGAGTATAGCGATAACGTGACTATCATTAAAAACGGAAAAATAATCAAACAAATACCGTGCAATAAACGGTTGACGAAAGCGGAATTAGAGCAGGCGAGGTATATGTGCAATGAGTGAGTATGAGAGATTGACTTTTAGAATTAAAGGTATTCCGGGCGTAGGCATAAATTTTAAGAAAATCAAAAACCCTCGACTTTATAATAATGAAATAGCCGTACGCCTTGCCGAACTCGAAGACAAGATTGAGCAAGGGGAATTAGTAGAAAATAATGTTATAACTTATATGAATATGGCGAGAAGTAGTCATAAGACACTTGTCGAAAAAGCAATTAAGTTTGACGAATTAAAGGCTAAAATCGAGCAAGGAATACTTGTTGAACAAAAACATTGCAATTTTAAAGTGATAGATCATTATGAGTTGGGGCGCATTTTTGTTTGTCTTAATTGTGGTAAAGGGTTTAAATTCCCCGAGGGTGATATCAAAAGTAATAATTATTCATACTGTCCGATTTGTGGTTGTAAAATTGAATATGACGAAGAAGATTTATAGGAGAATCGTAGTTATGGAAAAATACCTAAACAAAATCACTTGTGGCGATAGTTATAAGTTGATAAAGGAATTGCCTGATAAGAGTGTCGATTTGATAGTTACCGATCCGCCATATAAACTTGAAACAAGGGGGAGTGGATTTCATAAAAAAAGGGATTATTACGATGAAATTCACAATCTTGGTTTAGCCGATGGAATAACGGACGAAATATTAAGAGAAATGGTTAGAATTATGAAAAATGTTAATATTTATATTTTTTGTAACAAAAATCAATTAAGACAATATTTTAACTTTTTTGCTAATTATAATTGTGATCTACTTGTTTGGCACAAAACAAATCCTATTCCAACAGTAAATAATAAATATCTTTCAGACTTGGAATATTGCTTTTTTGCAAGAGAAGAAGGTGTTAAACTTTATGGAGATTATTCAACTTTATCAAAAGTTTATACTTCGCAAGTAAACAAAAAGGATAAGAATTTGTTTGAACATCAAACCTGCAAACCAATAGAGTTTGTAAAAAATATTATTATCAATAGCAGTAAAGAAAACGATATAGTACTTGACTGCTTTATGGGAAGTGGAACAACTGCCGTTGCTTGTCAAGAGATAGGCAGAAATTTTATCGGGTTTGAAATTAGCGAAAAATGGTGCAACGTTGCAAACGAGAGATTGAACAAGGTTGACCAAAACGGACAAATTTGTATGTTTTTAAGATAAGTCATTATAAGGTTTGCGATGATAGACTTGAATAATAAAGGGAGTTAAATGGGAAAGTATGAAACTAATATGTAAAAATTATGGGCTTATTTCTAATACCGAAGTTGAGAACGAAGATGGGAGAATATTAGTAACAAACGGGTTAGATATTAAATCGTCAGTGGACTTGTGGCGTTGGTACTATAACATACCATTTTTTGAGAAAATCGAGTTGTTGGTAAGTAAAGAATTATATAATTCAATGAAACAAAAACCACCAATCGATTATGTAAGAACTGTTGAAGAGTTGTTCTACGATAATGGAGTTATCGTTGTCGAGAAAAAAGAACCATATTTTAGAAATTATGTATTGCGAACGTGGTTATTTTTGCGCAAGTAATAATGCTTGGTGGGAATTTATAGACGAACTTGGAGATATTGAAGTAATCGGAAATGTTACGGACAACCCCGAATTGTTGGAGGTGGGAGAGTGAAATCAGTTTTAATAAGTATTCAGCCTAAATGGGTTGAGAAGATAGCAAGTGGCGAAAAGACAATAGAAGTTAGAAAGACAAGACCGAAGTTAGAAACACCGTTTAAGTGTTATATCTATTGCACGAATAATGGTGGTACTATTCATTCTGCTTATGACGGACTACATTACCACGAAAGTTATGTCGGGGAAAACGATAGTTCTTGTATTAACGGCAAAGTAATAGGCGAGTTCGTTTGTGATAGGATAATTGCATTGTATAATGTCGCAACTTCTCCGTGGAATTTATTAGCAGGGAATATTCACGAACACGCCAAAAATCTTGTTAGAAATGCTTGTTTGACTGAAAAAGAAATGCACGATTACGCAAAAGGTAAAAACTGTTATGCTTGGCATATAAGCGAACTCAAAATCTACGACAAGCCGAAAGAGTTGGGAGAGTTTAAGCGTTGGGTAAACGATAAAGATTATGACGGTTGGAACGAGCAAAGGACTAAAATTGTAAAAGGCTTTGTTTTAAGACCATTAACAAGACCGCCCCGAAGTTGGCAACACGTTGAGGAGAACGAAGATGAAAGATAAAGAATTTAATCGTTGCGTAAATGAGTGCCGAGAAAATAGTTGTTATAATTGTGCTTGCAATGGAACTCAAAGGTGCTATAAAAACGATTTAGGAATTAAGGACTTTCCTAATAGATACTTTAAGCAGTTGACGGAAAAAGAACAAGAGAAAATAAGGAGTTTTAGTTATGAAAGATAGAGAAAAGCAAATTGAAGAAATGGCGAAAGTGATGTGTCGGAGTTTTAATTCTTGCGAGAATTGTATGGCACTTTCAAAAGACTTATTTGGAAAGGCAAATTTAACAGATTGCGAGTGCTATAATTATGCAATTGAACTTTACGCGCACGGCTACCGCAAAATACCCAAAGATAGCGTGGTGATACCTGAAAAAATAACCGAAGAAACAAGTCCAAACGATATAATAAAAATCGCCAAATACAACGAAAAAGTACGCAAGGAAACGGCGGTTGAAGTTTTAAACCTATTATTGGACGAGCCGTATTCTATATACATAGATGCTGAAATAGTTTACGAAATAGCCCAAGACGTATATAAACTAAAAGTCGAAAACGGAAGAATTAGGAGGGAAAAATGATAACAACAATACTTGCAATAGCATCTTTGGTATTCTCTGCAATAGCCGTGTCTTTCGTGGTTTTGCTTGCCGTGTGCATGGACTGGGGAAATATCACGATAATGGGAAAGAGTTTCCTTATAGCATTACTAATCGGGTGCGGACTGTGGATATATATGACTCTCAAAGTTATGGGGGTATAGCATGGACGAACTCAAAGAACTAAGACAAGCAATCAAAAAGCACGGTGTTTACAAACTTGCGAAAGAACTGGATATACCTATTTCCAAAATGAAACACATAGCATACGGTACCCGGAATATGACGGTTTCGGAGGCAAAGACAATAGCAAGCGCTATCGGCTGGAATATATGCATTGAGCCCAAAGAGATATGCTCGTCAAAAACGGATGCAATGCGCGAAGTGATAAAGTACTTTATTGACGACGGACGGATAGATTGTTGCGCCAAGTGTATTCACAGCAAAGAAAAAGAGCCTTGTTACATAATCAAGAATAACTGCATAGACGGTATGATAGAATATTTCGCACGCGGAGGGAAATAAATGGATAATAAAATCAAACGAAAAATTGATTGGGCTTTCTATAATTACGAAAAACTCTTAAAAGATAACGAGGAAGTTCTTGACGATATCCGCGCATCCGGGCTTATAGCGAATATATCTCAAGTCGGTCACGGCTCCGGGGTAGGCAACCCCACCGAGCAAAAAGCGATACGGTGTGCCGAATACGATAACGCGCTATGGTGCGCAGTAGTTGAGAGAACGTACATATATTACAAGTGGACTATGGAAGGAACATTGCTCAAAAAGAAATATTTTGACAAAAAATCACGATATGAAATAATGCAAGATATGTGCGTTCCCGAATCGTCTTACCATTTTTGGCTTTCGAAAATAAGGGGTACGGCGGAATTATGGGCTCACGAGTTCGGGCTCGTCAAATAACTCAAAATTATCCAAAAAAGTCCAAAACTCCAAAAATATTGGGGGAAATGTCACAATTTCCGTGTTATAATAGTATCGTGGATAGTTGAAAATGTCCAAAATAAAAACAAATGGCACTACTACGTATTGACACGGCACAGGGCTCGTGATAAAATATGTGTGGTGCTTTTCTTTTTGGAGAAGTACTATGGCGAAGAAAAAAGTAAATAGTAGATTAGCCTACGGACTATGCAAAAGATATGGTGTAAAACTTCCAGAAGATGCACCACCACGAGTAGCGTGGGAGATGCTCAAAAAAGCAACTGGCATAACTTTAATGGATGCATACACTGACCAAAAATATAAAGACGAACTGGAAAAGCCTACAAGTTTATATGACTGCAATAATAGTGAAGACGAGTGTGAATATCCAGATTCTCGCAAACAAATCGAAAGTCGCGTATTTGAAAAAATAAGCACATATAGACAAGAATTGAGAAAATTCGGCGAAGTCATTATCCCTGTTATAACATATAACGGAACTTATAAAGTAAAATTATACAATGCAGACGAAGATTATGAATTTGAAATAATTTCTTTTGAGGAAAAATAACTATGGATAACAAAAAAATTCAAGATTTTAAAAATCTAATTGATAAGATAGGTGCAAAAATAGATTTAGATGTTAACAA
>JAZSRG010000110.1:0-8735 GCA_045538365.1 Clostridia bacterium | reverse complement strand
TTTGATTAGCACCATTAATACCAACAGATAAAAAAAGATAATTGCTACCTATTGTCTCATATAAAGACCGGAGTTTATTCATATTGTCGGGGCTACTAAAAAGTGTTGCAGATAAATCTCCAAATTTATAAGAGGGTAAATAATAATACCCCATTTCATTAACTGTTTTCTTCTCAAAAATAAGTTTCAAAAGGTTTACAAAATCACTACCGATACTGTAAGTAGTGCCTTTTACAGCGTCCTTCAAACCGAGAAAAGAAAGCAAGTTTGTGTCATTGACAACATTCTCGTCTATTTGTTCATCAAAGTAAGAATAGAAGTCAGAAACAAACTGCGCCATAAGGTTAGAGCTTGCGAGTTCATAGCGCCAATCTTCAAGAAAAAATATTTCATTTTCACGTGAATATTCTACATACGCAAGCCAATTTTCAGCAGAATTTGAAAGCCCATTATCTATTAGGTATTGCATATAAGCGTCGTCGCAATCCAAAAGAAAAGCATAAAGATAATCTTTTATACTGTTTAGTGTTGAGGGGCTAGCTACAATGCCAGCTTTAGAGAGCGCCATATCAAAAACTTTGTTTACAGATACAGCACTCGTTGTTGAAGCATGTGCAGTAATGGGATAATTCCAAACCGACATGATAACGATAAATGTGCATAATATTATGCTAATTATACGAAGTGCTGGTTTTTGAATGTGCACTTTCATACCTCCTTTAAAGTGTTAATGGCGGGTTGCCCCGCCATTATTGTTTTTAGTTACCTCCAGATGCGCGTTTCATTTTCTTGAATACGCCAAGACCAATACCGATCATTGAAACTGAGAAGAACAGTAACAAGATAGGATTGTCAAGTACCGCGTTAATACAAGTACCCGCTAACTCGAAAACCTCAGGTACAACGCCAATTACTTGGTCCAATGCAGTAGTTCCGTCCATGGTTAATTACCTCCTTGTGTAATATTATTGATACGCATAAATGCGTTACAACCTTAAATTGCTAAACTTTCAAATGAGCCGAAGCGATTATAGAATACCTTTACAGTATCTCCAACTTCCAGCTTGCTGGCTAAATCGTAGCAATCCTTGTCTTTGTTGATAAAAAGAGGTTTGTCGACCGCAGTACCAATCACGGTGGACTTGGTTTCTCCAAGGTGCAACTTCATGCCCTCAAGGTGTACCTGTTTTCCGGTCTTTTTGTCTTTAAAATCAATTACTACGTCTTTTTCAATTCCCAATACTGTCATTTTTCTTTTTCCTCCTTATTTTCGCGTATAGGTTCATGTTTATCTTGCAAAAACCATACAATGTATGGTATTGTTGCCTTGGGGAGAGTACCCACAAGCCGAAACAAGTCGACTTGCGGGGTGTTTTGTGTTATGAGATATAATAGTTAACAAGTAGTTAACTACTATATACATAATATACACTATCCTTTTGCAGTTGTCAAGCAGTTAACTGCAAATTTTTTATTTTTTTTTGGAGGTGTTTTATGGGTGCAAATAAAGTAAAAGTAACGGGTTTTAGAATAGAGGATGAAACAATTTTAGAAAAATTGAATATAATCGCAAAGAAAAATTGTAGAACAAGAAACAAAGAAGTTGAATACGCACTAAAGCAGTACGTTGAAAACTTCGAGAAAACAAATGGAAACATATCCATAGGGGAAATTACACAAAACGGTGTGGGGAACTCCATAAATATAGGGTAAGAGGGGTTAACAAGGATGCGCTTTATATATGGTTGAATGATAAGACCGTGGGCGCATTAGGTTCTATCGAACGATAACTCTTTGTCCTTTTATTAGTATGCGCGCCCAGAGGGCAACCCGCGCATGAGTAAGTGGGGGAAGATTACCGGAAACGGAAGAAAACAGAATAATGCAGTTATCGTAATATCGTGTGCAAATAGTCGGCAAGCCGAGGGTTTTAATCCTCGGCTTTTATCATTACTTCCATGCAGTCAACACACATGATGCGTACTTCCTTCGTAGCGCGAACCGACATTTTACAACACGGGCATATATACTTCCGGGTACTAGAGGGCTTTCGAGTTTTGGGGGCGTTCGTACCGGAAGTACCGGACGCGCCACCCGTTCCAGATACGCCGTTGCGCATGCCGAACTCTCCGCGGTTCATCATTATATCACTCCAACCTTGTTCACAGATATATAATATCAAATCATCAGAGGGGGAAGTTATCGACCAGCCAATGCGGGCATCATATTCGATTATCAACCCGACACTTTCCGCTTTTTCTTTGAACTTCTTATTGTGATAAGTGTTTCCGCGGGAACAATCTTGTATATCGTTCATAAGGTTATATATGTGCACCATTTCATGCAACATTGTTGAAACTACACTTTCAATAGGGCGGTCTAATGTGCCCGCGCCGATATTTAACTCATAGCGGTTACTGTCCTTGACTTTCCACACCTTGCCACATGTGACGTGTCCGTATGCGCGGGGGGTAGACTGCACTGTGATAGTGCAGTCCTCCAATTCTCCATTAAAAAAATCGTTATTCAGTTGTCTGTATATCTTTTCCAAATAGCCGAGCGTACGGCTAGATTTTACTGTTTCCTTCATTGTTTACCTCCTTTTGCGCCGACCATAATACAATCATTTGTGCGAACTGCGCGGGAGATAAAATCACATGCCCAGTCATTCGTAAATACACTTACAGCACGTGCGCCCGTTTCGATTAGATGCTTGCGGGCATTTCTTGAATTTGAGAAGTAACCGACACCATCAGCAATTACATAATATTTACTCTTTTTCATTCTCTAATTCCTCCGCATTGTGAAATGTTACCCCACTAGGCACTTTAATAGTAAACGCATAATGAAAATTAAGAAGTAACCCAAGCACCAAATCATCAGCCGTACTCATAGACATTTCAAGCGCCGGTTTCCCGTCCTCCCATCTTGCGTATTTATGGGCATAATTAAGACTTGTTACAAACTTACAACCATTTCCCGTTAAAACTCCGACATAATAACTATACTTTTTCTTACTCATAAATTTACTCTCCTTGTCCGTTTTTCTTGTTTGAATGTGCACTATCAAACCAGTGTTAACTACTAGTTAACTACCTAATGATATTATACCAAATAAGTGCACTTTTTGCAAGCAGTTAACTGCATTTTAACTATGTAATAACTGCCAAAATTGAAGTGCACTTTTTGTGCATAATTACAATAAAAATCGCGCCCCGCCCGGCATTTCATGCTGGGCGGGGCATACGCTACGCTTCGTTCGCATATTCAATTCTAAATAACAAGGGGTTCGTTGAAAATCTGCGCAAGACTCACTTCGTTCCCTATGTGCTCGATTTTCAAAACACTTATACCCCCCTTGTCATTTCTCTTGTCTATTGCTCGCTTGCTACGCGAAAGCTTCATGGCTCAGTGCGTCGAAGTAGGGCGTTCTTTATGTCCTCCTACCCCTTTAAGTTCGGTTCAAGTCGGTATTGATTTTTAAACAGCGCTATGCGCTAAAAATCAAATATCTTCGAGGGGATAGCCGGACGAACGCTTGCGCGTAACGCTTGTTACGCGTAAAATTCCGTGTTTGGTCTTTTCCTCCTTTTGAGGTGCACTTTTCAATTTACAACTCTTTGCCAGCACGCACAATTCGCACTTTGCATTAAAGCATATATTGCGGGGAAAGTTCCCGTTTTCACACTCTACACCATAAAGGCATGTAGAAAGATATTTACATACAAACGTCTTGCAATCTTTCATCATACACCCTCCTTGTCAAAAGGGGTTTTTCTTCCAAAAGCGTACCTCCATTCTTCCTTGATATATTCCGCTGTTTCAAACTCTTGCACTTCTTTACCCGTAAACACTTTAACTTTATGAATACGCCGAAGAAATGCTTGCCAAGTGACTGGTTGCTGTTCTTGTACGTTTGGGTACTGTTCCCGTATATCAATATTGGTTATTATGTAAACTTTAGTAAAGCACGCAACCTTATTGACATATCGCGCGGGAAATTCCACCGGATAACCGTCTAAATACTTGAGCATATCGTCGATTTTCAAACTACTTCTAAATTCTTCAAATATGATTACATCTTGCCCCTTGTAGCTGTCAAAAGGGTGGTCGTAGTCCGTCACGCGATACACGTTGCTATATCCGTATTTTTCCATTACGCTTCTTGTCTTACCCGCGCCCGTTTCTCCAAAAATGTACGTCACAGCCAACTTGCGCCAAGTGTCCTTATACTTTTCCTCACGAATGGTTTGTCTTACTTTTTCTATCTTATCCAATTGGTCTATATATTGAGGGTATTCCTCCAATATCTCGAACGTACTCCAATCATTCTTTATTAAATCATAAAGGGTTTTTAAATCTGTACGATACCCTTGCCCTTTTTCTTCTGGTAATTCCCCGCTTTCTTTATCGAGAGAATGGTCATGCTTTTTCTCTTTTTCAGTACCCAGCCATTTCCCAATCTTGAAACAATACTCCTTGTTTTCAAGATTAGAACCATTGCACATTCTTCTATTCATTCCCTTAAATTTATTATGAATAGTAGTCCACTCTATTTGATTTTTGCCAATTATAAATATATGATAGTGGGGGTTATTCTTTTCGACACCTATTTCATAGCCAATACACCAATATTCTAAAGCTTTCCAATTCTCCAATTTTTTTATAATCTCATCATATTCCCAGCCATGCAAATGGGGGTTATTAGCAGTTAATATCCATTTTTTTGTACGACCATTATCGTCTCTATCACTACTAGACATTTCACAAAATCTCCCTTCAAAAATCTAAATCTACGAAGTTAATACACCTTGTAGATTTTTTCAAAGCACCATTTTTCAAGGGTTTCGAGACAAAAATCTAAAATCTACGAGGTTTGGGGTAATACTGCCCCAAACCTCCCTCGCGGGCGGGTGGACGTCGGGCGGATAAACCGCCGAGGACGTCGCACCGCGTTCCCGCGGGTTTCGTATCTCGCGCGCTAGGGGATTGCCCCGTGTGCACGAGTTCGATCCCCGTCTCGCGCTTACCCTTATAATTGAGTAGTGGTTTTTCCACTACTTTTTTTGTGCTATTTCATAAAGCAATATTTCAATGCTTCACGCATATATCCTATATAGACTTGCATTTCCTCGTTGTTAGAGAGAATATAGCAATTCTCCGTTGTTCTTATTTCTCCGTGTCCGAGCAAGTCCGATATAACGCGTGTAGGCACTCCTTTATAGTGTAATATTGTTGCGAAATTTCTCCTTATGTCATGTGTGGAGAAGTTCGACAAGTCACACATATTTATCAGCCGGCGCAAAGTCCGGTCTAAAGACCTAGAAAGTACGGTCTGTCCTCCGTCATACGCAAGGTAGTCACTATTATATCCCATAGTCCTATGGTGTTCCTTAATCAGTTCCACGATATAGCGGGCTTCCGGTAATAGCGGTACTTCCCTCATTCCATTTTTGGTTTTTGTGCGGGGCGCTACACCATAGCGCAAGCGTCCGTCACGCATGCCCTCATCATCGCGGGCATAGTGCTTGACTTCCGTCTTGCGTATTTGCACTACGTTTCTCTCATAATCAAAGTCCGCAAAGGTAAGGGACGCTAATTCCCCCACGCGCAAGCCAAGGTAGAAATTGAGACACAAGCACAAAGACGCGGATTGTTTCCGGTAGTAGACTTTGTCCTTTATCACGGCACGCATAAGTTCCGTGATATCGCACTCCTTGATAGTGTGAGAGCAAGGCGCGCGTTGTTCCGCGTTACGCGGCACAACATTGCGCTTGATTTTTTCCCAATCAAATAAGGGGCAACCACCTTTACCAATATCACGCATGTATGTAAGTGTGCCCCTTATAATTTGCATAATTCTTCCAAATTCTTTGTAAGTTACGGGCATGTGCGAACAACAGCAATTTAGGAAATTGATTATATCCACCTCGGTTATTTTTGAAATGTACTTTTCAATAATTGTCGATATGGCATAATACCGGTTATAAGTTACCTCTATTCTGTCCGCAGTTTGCGGAGAAACGAAACCGAGTTTTGATTTAAACCATTCCAAATATGCGTTACGGAAAGTCATTTCTTCATACGAAAAATGCGTAATTATCCCGTTACTATATCCAATATTTAACCATTCTTTTTCATTCATAACACATTCTCCCGTTTTATTACTTGCGTCTCATTCTCTTAAAGCGCCTAGAGGGGCTACTTATTTGGTCATTATCCGGATTGATAGCACCGCGCAAGGCAAGTATTTCCGCTTCACTCATCATGTTGCCCTCTTTGCAATCCTTGTCTAAGCGTTCCACGGTTGCAAGAGTGTCGTAAGTATTGAAGTCGTCGTCCGTGATAAAAAAGCCTGTTCTTAACAATGGTTGCACAAGCATAGGGTTGCTTGCGTATTCCATTTCATCAGCGTCAAAATAGTGCTGTACCATGATACGCCATTTCTTATTACACCATATAGTTCGTTGTGTTACGCTACGCAGTAAGGCGTCCACAAGCTTGAATTTTTGGCTTGTGTAAAATAGTGACATATTGAAATGCCGGCTAGTAATAAGCGTATTGAGAAAGTTCGCGTCTATATTGGTCTTAAAGTTTCGCGAGTTCAATTCACTACTTGCTTCGTCCAAGAGCACAACAACACAAGTACGAGTTCCCTCTTTTTCATCAATCTTCTTATTACGCCACGCACAACACACCACTTGTGACAAACTAACAAGTTCCTCGTAAGGTATGCCGTTTAGGTGCACATTTGAAATAATGTGCATTTTTTGCAACACCCATGCCTTACGTTGTCTATCATAAATATACTTATTGTTGTATCTTGCAAATAGTTCGCGGACGTAATGCACTACCGACAAAGTTTTGCCCCCGCCGAAGTGGGCAAAATAGCAGTTGAGCAAGCCAGCTTCATATCTATCGTACTTCTTGTCATGAAAATACCGGTATATGTCAATACAAGCGTACTTTATCGACTTTATGGGGTTGAATAGCACAACGCGCACTTCGACAAATACAAAGGCAAGAAAAACTATAAGTACCAGCAATATAATAATCATTATCTATACAACTCCTTACTTCTTACAGCAATATAAAACATTAGTTTGATAATGCCGGCTAAAATTGCAGTTCCGCATATCGCGGTAAACATGTAGAAAAACAGTTGCGGGAAGGTTGTGGCTTCAAAATAAAAGCCACAAAGTTCCGCTAATTCTTTCATTACTTGAGACATAAAATACCTCCTATAATATCAAAGACAAAGTAAGCCAATACAATAAACATGATAATAAGCAAAAGCCCCTCAGTAACCGTATATTCTTCTATGGGCTTTTCCCATATCGTTTGTTTTTGTTCTGAAAGTGTACTTTCAATATCATACAAGACCTCATTTTGTAGGATAACCTCGTATAATACCTCCTCGGAATAGTCGGTATTATCCGCGACAGTTTCCGCGTTTTCTTCCTCTAGTTCCGTTTCTATTTCTTCCCCCTCGACTTCGGTTTCCTCTACTTCGTAAACCTCGTCTTGAGAAAGTTCTTCTTCCGGCAAACCGGCACTTAATTCGTCATTATTCAAAAGTTCTTCATTATTTTCCATTAAAAATACTCCCTATTAGTTCAAAAATACAACTTGTTACAATACCAAAAACAAAAACTTCCCAAAGTGAAAACTCAATACCAAATACGTTCAAGGGATATTGCATACCATGAATTATTAAAATTAGAAGTGAATACAAACAGCCTGCCAATTCATCCATATACATACCCCCTACCTAAACAATTTAATTACCCCGGCAACTATCGCGACGGTAATAGCCAACTTCAACAAATCAATAAGTTCACTGGGAATAAAAACAAATATCTCGCCTACAAAGGATGCAAACCCCGCAAAAGTTTCCGCAAAGCCCATAATCATATCAAAAGCAGTAGAAACGAAAGTCGATAATAGCGTGATAATATCTCCTATTGCATTTAGAAGAAAATTCACAAAGCTTGTTATTCCGTCGACAATAGCTGTAAGACCATCCCACAAAGTACCACCATTACCGCTATTATTTGAACCGCTATTATTATCCCCTTGCGTATCGTCCATATAATAATAGTTGTTCGTGATATTTGTAACGGAGTTATCTATTGTATCTTGAGAATAATCATTATTCGTAGTAATGTCTCCATACGTCGTTGTATCTCCGTACTCTATCATGTAATCGCCCGTATAGGTTACAGAGTTGTCATTTGTGGTTGAATAAGTACCATAATCACGGGTAGTATAATAAGGCGCTTGTTCCGTGGTGTAAAGTTTCATAGCATTCATACTATTGAATACAAGTACATTACGCCCGTCACTCGTAAGAATAACAAAACCATTGTTAGTACTTCCCATAGGCTGTATATCAATATATCTTTTAGCTAGAGTGGAAGTACCACTAATAAAACTGTCATAATCTGTATACGCACTATGCGAGGCATAATGTATACCAAGTTGACTCCATTGAAGGCTGTAAACACTTACACTTGCTATGTATTTACTATTTTTTGAAGTAAGACCAAGCTTTACAGCATCAATTAAGTAAGTCCCGTTAGCTGTTCCATAAATTTGATTAGCACCATTAATACCAACAGATAAAAAAAGATAATTGCTACCTATTGTCTCATATAAAGACCGGAGTTTATTCATATTGTCGGGGCTACTAAAAAGTGTTGCAGATAAATCTCCAAATTTATAAGAGGGTAAAT
>JAZSRG010000177.1:0-2956 GCA_045538365.1 Clostridia bacterium | reverse complement strand
GATAAAAGAGAAGTCTTTTTCCTTAGAACTCGTTAAAAACGTAGATATAGCCCAAGAAGTTGGAAAAATAAAGGGAGATAAAAAACTCGTTATTTTTGCCGCCGAAGTGGAAAATTTAGAAGAGTACGCAAAGAGCAAACTTATATCTAAAAATGCCGATTTAGTAGTAGCAAACGACGTAACGAAAGTTGGCGCAGGCTTTAATACGGACACCAACGACGTAATGATAATTGACAGAGCAGGAAATAAAACTTGCTCGGGAATAAAGACCAAAGACGAAATTGCCGAGTTAATTCTTGACAAAATGATAGAACTTTAATGGTAGCGGAGATAGTTGTTGACATTTCTAATAGCGAAGTCGATAGAGTATTCGACTACGTAATTCCAAGCGATATGACGGTTCAACCCGGAATGAGGGTGGCCGTCAATTTTGCAGGTAGGGACACGGAAGGTTTCGTATTAGCCGTTAAAGAGAAGTCGGATTACGAAAAACTTAAACCAATTGAAAGAGTTTTAGACGAAGAAGTTTTGATTATCCCCGCGCTTTTTTCTTTAATAAGTTTTTTAAGGAAAAAATATCATTTACGTTACGCCGACGTTTTAAGACTTTTCGTACCCGCAGTTTTGCGCTCGGGTAAGGTTAATCCGCAAATTATAACGTACGCAAAACTTAACGAAAAGAGTGATTACGAGCCGTCAAGTCGCGCGGTAAAACAAAAAGAAGCGGTAGAGTATCTAAAAGACAACGAGATAGAAAATTTGACCGTTCTTCGTAAAAAGTTTGGGGGAAGCGCGGTAAACGCCCTTGTTGAAAACGGCGCGCTAACACTTTCAAAAATTCGCGCTATGCGAAAACCGACGTCGGAGAGCGTAGAGAAAAGAACGGTTGACTTATTACCGCCACAAATTAACGCGGTGGAAACGGTAACTAACGGGAAGGGCGTTTTTCTTTTACACGGTGTAACGGGCTCGGGTAAAACCGAAGTTTATATGCACCTTATACAAAGACAGTTGGACACAGGAAAAAGAGCAATAATGCTCGTTCCCGAAATTTCTTTAACACCGCAAATACTTAAACTTTTTAGAAGTAGATTTGGAGAGAAAGTTGCAATACTGCACAGCGGACTTACCGAAGGGGAAAGATTTGACGAGTGGCAAAGAATTCTTATGGGGGATGCCGACGTCGTAGTTGGAGCGCGTTCTGCTATATTTGCGCCTGTCAAAGACGTTGGACTTATAATAATAGACGAAGAACACGACGGTAGTTACGTGAGTGAAAGTAATCCCCGTTACGACACTTTCGGAGTGGCTCGCGAGCGCGCCAAAATAGAGAACGCTAAACTTTTAGTGGGTAGCGCAACTCCGTCTATTGAAACTTACACGAGAGCAAAAGGCGGGGAGATAACCCTTATTGAAATGGGGGAGAGAGTTAATAAAAGACCTTTGCCCGAGATGAAAATCGTGGATATGTCGAGAGAACTTCGAGAAGGAAATAAAGGAGTTTTTTCGAGAGAACTTATACAAGAGTTGACCGATTGCGTTGAGTCGGGTAAACAAGCCATTTTGTTTATAAATAGGCGTGGATACGCTTCCTTTTTGATGTGTAGGGAGTGCGGTTACGTGCCTAAATGCGAAGATTGTGACGTAACGCTTACCTATCACGCGTCTGAAAACTTAATGAAGTGCCACTACTGCACGAGAAGATATAAGGTTTTAGACGAGTGTCCGAATTGCGGTAGCAAGACTATTCGTCAAGGAAGACCGGGCACGGAACAAGTCGTATCCGAACTTAAAAAACTTTTCCCGAATACGGGTATTTTAAGGATGGACAACGATACCGTGAGTGGAAAAGATTCTCATCACAAAATTTTGTCCGCTTTTGGAAAAGGGGAAGCCCAAATACTCGTTGGAACGCAAATGATAGCAAAGGGACACGATTTCCCGAGCGTAACTTTGGTGGGAATTTTGGACGCCGATTTATCATTGTATCTATCAGAATACATGAGCGCGGAGCGAACTTTCCAACTAATTACCCAAGTTGCAGGAAGAGCGGGAAGAGCGGACACTCCGGGGCGAGTAGTTTTGCAAACTTACACACCGCGCCACTACGTGTATAGATACGCGAGCGAATACGATTACGCAGGTTTTTACGGTAAAGAAGCAAACCTTCGCGAAGTGTCAAAGTATCCGCCGTTTTCTAAAATTATCCGCGTAATGTTTACCTCCACCTGCGAAGAAAAGGCAAGAGAGTCTGCAAAACAAGCCTATATCGCGCTAAAAGAATACAGGGAGAAAAACCCGAGCGCGTTTATATATCTTGGGGCAATGAAATCCCCCGTTGCAAGAATACAAAAGAAATTCCGTTATCAAATAGTTATGCGCATAACCAAAGAAGATAGTGAGAGAGTGACGGAAGACGTATATGAAATTATGGACAAAGCGCGAGTGAATAAGGTTTCGGTTTTTGCCGAACTTAATCCGTCGAATATGCATTAAGGAGAAATTATGGCAATAAGAAATATCGTAAAGATTGAAGATCCAATTTTAAGAAACAAGAGCCGTGACGTGGTGGACTTTAACGAAAAACTTTGGACGCTTTTGGACGATATGTTTGAAACTATGTACAAAGCGGACGGTTGCGGACTTGCAGCGCCACAAATAGGACTTTTGCGAAAGGTAATAGTCGTGGACTGCGGAAAGGGAAAAATAGAGATGATAAACCCCACTATCCTTGAAATGCACGGAGAAATCGGTGGAATTGAAGGATGCTTATCCGTGCCCGGAAAACACGGTCACGTTATGAGAGCGGAAAAGATTAAGGTGGAGTTTTATACTCGTCACGGAGAGAAAAAAGTAAAAACTTTCCGTGAGTTTGAAGCGAGAGCCTTGCAACACGAGATTGACCACTTAAACGGAATACTTTATATAGATAGAGCAACCAAGGAGTACGACGACT
>JAZSRG010000190.1:0-1654 GCA_045538365.1 Clostridia bacterium | reverse complement strand
CATAAAAAATATATTTTTTCGAGAAAAAACAAGGTTATATGATTAATTATATATAAACTAAAAATATCATTGCTAAATCTTTTTGATTGTGATATAATCAAAAAAAATTTTGAAACAGGAATATTATGATAAATTATGCGCATAGAGGGGCAAGTGAATACGCGCCCGAGAATACTTTATCGTCTTTTTATTTAGGTTTAATGCAAGGCGCAAACGGAATAGAAACGGACGTGCAAAGAACGAAAGACGGAGTTTTAGTTTTATTCCACGACGACAAGATTGACAGAGTTTCGGACGGTACGGGTAAAATCAGCGAATATACTTTGGCCGAGTTGAAATCTTTTAAGATTTACGGTAATTGTACGACGAGATTTTTTGATAGAATAGTAACGTTACGCGAGTTTTTAGAGAAATTTGCGGGGTATGATATAAAATTTGCTATTGAATTAAAGGGTGCAGGGGTAGAAGAAGATACTCTCAATATGATAAAAGAGTTTGGTGTAATGGACAAAACGACTTTTACGAGTTTTGAGTATGGGTTTATTAAAAAAATCAAAGAATTAGACAGTACTGCGCGCGTTGGTTGGCTCGTGTGTGATATAACTGACGAAAATATAAAGTTGTTACAAGATATAGGAGGGGAAGAATTAGCCCCGGAAGCCAAATATATAACTGATGAAAAGGTTTTGAAACTTCGAAAACTTGGTCTTGGGGTTAGAGCCTGGGGAATATATAACGTTACGATTATGAAAACTATGTGTAAAGCAAACGTTGACGGTATGACGGTAAATTTCCCCGATAGATTATTTCAATATTTAAATTCACTTTAATATATAGGTTTTTAATATGAAAAAATATACGATAGGCATAGATTTTGGAACTTTGTCCGGTAGAGCCGTACTTGTTGATACGTCTAACGGGCAAGAACTCGCATCCGCAACGTGTAATTATCCGCACGGAGTAATGGATGAGAAACTGTCAAACGGTTTAGTTTTACCGCTAAACTTTGCTTTGCAAGATCCAAACGATTACGTATTAGTTTTAAAAAACGTGGTTTCTAAAGTAGTTTTAGACTCAAAAGTTGATAAAAGCGATATCGTAGGTCTTGGCATAGATTTTACGAGTTGCACGGTATTACCCGTGGATAATAACGGCGAGCTACTTTGCAATAAAGATAAATATAAGGATAATCCACACGCCTACGTTAAACTTTGGAAGCATCACGGAGCGCAACGGTTTGCAGATAAAATCACCGAAGTAGCGAAAAGGAGAGAAGAAAAGTTTTTGTCACGCACGGGCGGAACTGTTTCAAGCGAATCAGCCCTTCCAAAACTTTGGGAAATTTTAGACGAAGCGCCCGAAATTTACAACGATACCGCTTACTTTATAGAAGCAGGGGATTGGCTTAATTGGTTAATGACGGGAGTAAACGCTCGAAGTTATCTTTTCGCATCATTTAAAAATTGTTACGTTGACGGCTTTGGTTATCCCGATAAAGAATTTTATAAGAGTCTTGACTCTCGACTCGAAAACGTAATTGAAGAAAAATTTAATGCGCCTATACTTAAAATGGGCGAGCGCGTAGGTTTTCTTACGGAAAAATGGGCGGAAGATTTAGGTTTGACTACGGGCGTTGTTGTATCTACAAGTCGGA
>JAZSRG010000203.1:0-10002 GCA_045538365.1 Clostridia bacterium | reverse complement strand
ACATGGCTACGATCCGACTTCTAATCTCTTGAATTGCGCTACCGTCTTCAATATTTACGTCTTTCAATTGATAACAGCACTCAAAGACCGACTCGCCAAGACTTTCTACGGACTTAGGTATAGTTATACTTTGGATTGCAGTATCTCCAAACGCACTTTTACCAATAGTTTTCAATTTACTGTTCGGCTCAAAATTTACAATACGCAACGTGGTCGTCGCAAACGCTTCTTGACCTATACGCTCAACGTCTTTTGGAATAGTTACCGCTTCAAGCGCGCTGTTTTCAAAAACTCTATCTCCTACACCCGTTATCTTAATACCGTTTATATAACTTGGAATAGTCAAAGTTTTAAGATTTTCTTTAGCGTACCGACTTATTGCAGTAATTGTTGAACCGCTTAATTCGTATCTGCTCTCCCATTTAGCGTACAACGTTATATCTTCAAAACAATTACGTGGAATACGTTTTATAGGCTGATTAAACCCACTATCGAGATACCAACCGACAAAATCATAGGTTTTACTGTCTATTGGCAACAATTCTATTTCGCTAAAGGTTTGAAAAACGCTTGGATTGCTATTTGTTACTACGTCTTCACAGTTTAAAACATAAGTTATATTATAACTTTGCGCGACTATTTTAAGAATTGCGCTAAATTCCGCCGTAACATAACCCGATTTTTCTAATTTAACTATTACTTCGTATTCGCCTATATTGGTTTTGCCGTTATTTTGATAGGTAATTATCGTATTTTCAGGCACGTTTTCTACAAATATACGCTTAACTTGTCCGTCATAGATTAAAATTTTATCTTCAAAAACGGGATTAAATTCATTTAAAGGCAAGACCGTCAAATTTAGTTCCGCAGTTACACCGTTAGCGCTTTTAACGGATATAACTGTTTTACCTATCCCGCAAGTTTCAACGTGTCCGTTAGTTACCGTTGCAATAGTTTGGTCACGAGATATCCACGTTAAAGTTTTATCCGTTGCTGAATTTGGAAAAACTTCGGCAAATATGTCAAAACTATCTCCCACAACACACTGTTTTTCCGTAATAGATAATTCTATTTTCTCAACTAAAATCACGTCACTCGTGACATCATCATCTTCTGTTTTGTCATTTTCTTCCGTGTCGTCGTTTTGTTTTACAACGTTTACCACACAAGTCGCGCTCTTTCCGTTTTCAGTCTTTACCGTAATTGTTGCAGTTCCGCAACTTACAGCAACCACCGTACCGCTTGATACGACGGCAATCGTATTATCACTGCTTTCCCAAGAAACTTTTGTATTTGTTGCGTTACTTGGCAAAATACTCTCACTCAAAATAAATGAGTCACCAACGTTACACGAATAAGTAGTATGACTTAATGTAATTGACTCTACTTCAACACTTTTAAATTCCACGGTAACAAAACACTTCGCGCTCAAACCGTTTGCAGTCGTTGCAGTTACCGTAGCCGTACCGCTTGCAACAGCAGTAATCAGTCCTTCTTCCACAACTACCACGCTTTGATTAGACGTTGACCACGTCAAAGTTTTGTCGTACGCATCAACAGGTAAAATGGTTGGGATTAATTGTACTTTGTCTCCTATCGCACACGTAACGTTTTTGTTTGCAAAAGAAATTTCCGCAACTTCTTTACCTTTTATAACCGTAACTACGCACGTAGCGCAAATATTATTTAACGTTTTAGCCGTAACAGTCGTTGTTCCTTCGCTGACTGCAGTTACGTAACCTTCTACAACCGTCACAATATTCTCATCCCCAGACGACCAAATTACCGTTTTAAAAGTAGCGTCGTTTGGCAAAATCGTAGCGTTTATCAAAAAGTTTTCACCAACGGTTAAATTTAATTCCGACACGTTAAGTTGAAGAGATTTTGCTTCTATTTCCAAATCTTCACTTGGAGCGGAACAACCTAAAACAGAAAAAGAAAGAACTATTGCTAATAATAAAGTAAAAATTTTATAACGCACTAACATTTCTCTTTCGTAAAAAAAAAGCGCTGCAAAAGCAGCGCATAATTTAAAATTATACTCTGGACATATATTCTCCGGTACGAGTATCTACACGAATAGTTTCACCTTCGTTAATGAAAAGAGGAACTTGGATAACGTAACCCGTTTCAAGAGTTGCAGGTTTAGTTCCTGCTTGAGCAGTATTTCCTTTAACTCCCGGTTCACAATGGGTAATCGTGAGTTCTACGAAGTTTGGCGGTTCAACAGAGAACGGTGCGCCTTTGTAGAAAGAAATCGTAACAGGCATATCTTCCTTAACGAACATCAATGCATCTTCTACTTGAGAATAATTCAAAGGAATTTGATCATAGGTTTCTTCATCCATGAAATAATACATTTCGCCGTCGTTATAAGAGTAAACCATTGATTTACGTTCAATATGTGCAAGTTCAAATTTTTCAGAGGGGTTGAAAGTACGTTCAATTACACCACCGGTAATAACGTTTCTAACCTTTGCTCTTACGAACGCTGCACCTTTTCCCGGTTTAACGTGTTGGAAATCAACGATAATCATAACCTGGGAATCCATTTCAAAGGTAATACCTTTTCTAAAATCTCCTGCCATTATTTGTGCCATAATATATTGTCCTCCAATAGTATATTATAATATAATAATTTCCTTGCTAACTGAGTTAAGCAATTCTATTCCGTTATTTTTAATCAAAACAGTATCTTCTATTCTGATTCCACCTAAACCTTCAATATAAACACCGGGCTCACAAGTAACCACCATATTTTCTTGAAGTTCTTCAAAATTCTTAGGTGACACAGCGGGACTTTCGTGTATCTCAAGACCTAACCCGTGTCCTAAAGAATGAGTAAAATTATCTCCGTATCCGCAAGACTTTAAATATTCTCTTGCAAAAGAATCAACTTCTCGTCCGGTTAGACCTGCCGTCATCGCGCTTAACGCATAGTTTTGAGCGTACAAAACGTCAGCGTGCAAAGCCTTAATTTCACTTGACGGTTCGCCTAAAGACAATATTCTCGTCATATCCGAACAATAATGATTGTATTTCGCGCCAAAATCGATAAGTATATGCATACCTTTTTCAAGTTTTGTATTATCCGAGTGAGCGTGAGGAAAAGCCGTTCTTTTGCCGAACGCCACGATAGTATCAAAAGCAACACCGTGCGCGCCTAAAAGTCGCATTTGATATTCTAATTCCGCTAAAACTTCTCTTTCCGTAACACCTGCTTTAATTTTCTTTTGCAAAGCAAGTAACGCTTTATCGGAAATTCTCGATGCTTCACGAATAAGTTCAATTTCGTTTTCATCTTTAATTGCTCTTAACGATAATATTTTATCGCTGACCGGAACGAACTCAACGTTTGAAATCTTTTTAATTTCGTTATATTCCGAAAACAAGATAGTTTTATCTTCAAAACCAATAGATTTTATCGCGTTATCGGATACGTAAGTTTTAATAAATTCGAGCGCAGAATTAAAGTCACCTAATACAACTTCATAATTAGAAGACGCAACAGTCTTTGCTTCTTCAAGATATCTTGCATCCGTTATTAAGAAACTCTTTTTAGGTGTTAAAAACAACACACCAAAAGACGCGTCATAACCGCAGAAGTAATAGCGATTGACGTCGTTCAAAATTATAACAGATTCTAAATCTGAATATGTAGTAAATAACTTCTCAATATTTCCCATAGTATTATTTTAACATTATTTTTTATTTTTGTAAAGAGTTATCACGCATATTGATAAATTCCCTTTTCATAATTAGCGCATCTTCGGCTTGTGTTCCCGCAGATTCGCAAATAACGCAAGGTTCCATACCATATTCCAACAAAATTTCAGCAAGCGGAGAAAATTCCGGTCCGTAGATATTGTCGTCAAAAGTCAAATGGCGAACTTCTCCTGCTTGAGAATATTGAATTTTTGAAAAGTGCATATGAATTTTTTTGGCTTTTTCCTCACCTAACCCATTAAACACTTTATCAATTTCTCGTCTATAATCGTCTTTTGTTTTTAATATACCTTGAAAACAAGCGTTAATATGTCCAAAATCTAAAGTGGGAATATATATAGGTGAAATTTTGCAAAATTCAACGATTTCATCAACCGTACCAATTTGACTTTTCTTTCCCATGGTTTCCAAACACAATAAATAGTCGTTATATCCTGCGGACAAAACGGTTTCAGAAAGAGATTCAAGCGCGCGACTTGCATTAAGCAAGGCTTCTCGTCTTTCAAGTTTGGCTTGCGCCGCGGTATGGATTACCAATCTTTTTCCACCAAAGCAAGATAAAATATTCAAACTATTCATTACGTAACGAACGTTATTTTCGGCTTTTATCTGCTCGTTTGTTGCAAAATTGATATAATACGGCGCGTGAGCCGTCATTTCTATCCCGTGTTTTTGCGCTTCTTCCCCGATAATTTTTGCAGTATCTTCTTTAATATTCACACCGCGACCAAAAGAATACTCAAAAACGTCTAAACCTTTTGATTTTAACCATTCGGGCATTTCGTATGTATGTTTTTTGCCGTCAGAGGCAAAACTAGCCGAGTGTCCTGCAGGACCAAATTTAATCATATTTTACTCCTTGCGTACGCTATGTCTTTAGTAATTTGAGCCTTCAAATCGTTTGGCGTATCAAATTTAACAATATCACGCATGTATTCAATAAACTCAACCGAAACTTCTTTGCCGTATAAGTCAGCGTCAAAATCTAAAATGAACGTTTCCACATTAAATTTATCGTCATTAAACGTAGGATGCGCGCCAACGTTAGTTATGGATAAATAAGTTTTCTCTTGTACTACAACTTTACTCAAATATACACCGCTTTTGGGCACAACTTTGCCTAAAGGAATAGGAAGATTTATCGTAGGATACACATGCTTGTGTCCGTCCCCTCTACCTTTTTCCACAACACCACTTATAGAAAAATTATACCCTAAAAGATAATTTGCTTTTTGCATTTCGCCTATTGACACAAGTCTTTTTATTAAACTGCTTCCAATTTTTTCTCCGTCAACCTTTTTTTCGTCAACGATTTTAAGCGAAATATTGTTTTCTTCGCAAAAAGATTTAAGCAAAGAAACCGAACCTTTTCCGCCTGAACCAAAGGTATAATCTTGACCACACACTATCCCCACAACGGAAAAACGTTCTCGTAAAGCGTTCAGAAAATCTATTGCTTCTATATCAAAAAATTTCTTCTCACAAGGGGCGCACAAAACACCTTTAATTCCAAGACTTGAAAATTTATTTAGCCTTTCTTTATAACTACATAAAAGACAACTCTCTTTATTTTCAAAATAATCGGCAGGATTACCTAAAAAAGTAAAAGCAAAAGGCATCACGTTAAAAGATGTAGCCATATCCACACATGACGACAAAACGTCCACGTGTCCAATATGTACTGCATCAAAAAAACCTAACGCAATCACACATTTATCATTGTTTTTTTCAAAAAAAGAAACTTCTTTCATGACAATCTTGTAATAAATTTAATTTTTCCTTCTTCAACTTTTGCCAGCCCTACAGCCACGCCTTCGTCATAAATTTTATATATACCGCAATCAATATCAACGCTCAAAGATAATCCGTTTTTCATCTTAATTAAATCGTTTTTTCCCACCTTTAATTCGGGAATTTTGTGTAAAACGATATTAACCGGTAAAATATATGCAATCGGATTTAATTCAAAATCTTCTTTTTGAACGCTTTGAGAAATCTCAAATTCACCGCTTTTTAAACGCAACAATGCGCCCATAACCGCCGGCAAATTCATACGCAAACCGATATCTCTGCAAAGTGAACGAATATACGTACCTGCGCTACACTCAACTTCAAACTCAAAGACGTTTGTTGCTTTTTTGCCAATATATTTTAAGTTAAATATATTAACTTCTTTCGGTGGTAAAGAAAATTCTTTTCCTTGCCTTGCAAGTTTATAAGCGCGAACTCCACCAACTGATTTTGCGCTTATATTTGGCGGAATTTGGTCGTATGTTTTAGGAAAATTCTCCAAAACACTAATAAAATCGCTTTCCAAAACGTCACATTCTGCCTTGCAAATAATTTCGCCGTGAGTATCAAGCGTCGTTGTTTCTATTCCAAACACGATCTCCGCGCGATAAATCTTAACTTTATCCAAAGAAAAATCAAAAAGCCTACACGCGTTCCCCACCGCAATCGGTAAAACACCGCTCGCATCGGGGTCTAACGTGCCAAAATGTCCGACTTTGATTTTTTTATCGCAACCTAATTTATTGATAAGTACGTGTTTGACAAATTGTACAGTTTTAGAAGACGACTCGCCTTCGGGTTTAAATACGTTAACAAAACCTATCATAATACCGTTTGCGCTATCCTCAAAACTTTATCAAATATATCGTAATAGTTTCCATTTATTCTACAGCCTGCCGCGTTTTTGTGTCCGCCACCACCAAATCTACTTGCGCAAATTGATACGTCAACGTCACCTTTGCTTCTAAAACTTACTTTATATGAGTTTTCCCCAACTTCGGCAATAGATATAGATATAATTACTTCGTCCACGTCAAGAACTTTATTTATACATCCGTCCGTGTCGTGAATAGTAGTGTTTGTTTTTTCAAAATCTTCTAATTTGAAAGTCAATATTGCTATTTGTGAATTATTCTCAAATACCGCATTTTTTAGAATAGTTGAGTGCAATTCAAATACGTTTTTGGGTGTTTTTTTGAATAATTCGTAATAAATCTTATTTGCATTAATTCCGTAAGAATACAACTTTGACAAAACCAAATGGGTGTTTGCCGTCGTTGACGGAAAATAAAACGCCCCACTATCAGTCAAAATACCTGCGTACATACACTCGGCAACTGCTTTATCAATACAACTTTCATCAACGAACGATAAAACGGAATACATAATCTCCGCAACGGACGTTACGTCAGTTTTTAAATATAAACAAGACGAATCAAAGTCGTTCGTTTTATGGTGATCTATAACCATCCTATCTTTTGCGCGGTAAAAGAATCTACGTAATTCCCCCATTCTTTCCGCCGTCGCAACGTCAACACAAATTGCTAAATCAAAGGTAATATCGTCAGATAAGTCGTTTTTGATTATTGTTTCACCATTTAACAAAATATCAAATTTATGTCCAACGACATCTTCACACACTAACTCAACTTTCTTATTTTTATTATTCAAAAACTTATACAAAGCAAGTCCTGAGCCTATAGTATCGCCGTCAGGACTTATATGACAAATAATTACAATATTGTCCGCTTTTTCTATTTTTGTTTTAATATCGTTAAGAGTTAACATCAGTATCTTTTATATCCCTTAATATTTTATCGAGTTTTATACTGTATTCTATAGAACTATCTAAAACGAATATAAGTTCGGGCGTAATTCTAAGACTTACCCTGCTTGCAAGTTCAGAGCGCAAAAACGAAGATGCGCTCTTTAATGCTTGCATAGTATTCTTCTTTTGCTCTTCCGTGCCGTATACGCTAACAAAAACTTTGCAAAACGATAAGTCGTTAGTCGTTTCCGTTCTAATTACACTCGTAAAACCTTGCATTCTTGGGTCTTTAATGTAACCACCGGCAACCAATTCCGAAAGAACACGCTGAATTTCCGCGTTGATTTTATCAATTCTTTTCATTATTATACTTCCTGTTGTTGCATTATAAATGCTTCGATAACGTCGCCTTCTTTAATATCGTTATATCCTTCAATACCGATACCGCACTCATATCCTGTTGCAACTTCTTTAACGTCATCTTTTAATCTCTTAAGCGAGCCAACTGCTCCTTCGTAAATAATTACGTTATCACGGAGAAGTCTTAACTTGCAATTTCTTGAAATCTTACCATCGGTAACGTATGATCCTGCAATAGTTCCTGCGCCCGTAATCTTAAAGGTTGCGCGAACTTCTGCGTGTCCGGTAATTTCTTCCGTAAATTTAGGAGCAAGCATACCCTTCATAGCCATACTTACGTCGTCAATCAAATCGTAAATAATTCTATAAGTTCTAACCGTTATACCTTTCTTTTCAGCAATAGCCTTTGCATTACTATCCGGTCTTACGTTGAACGCTATAACCATTGCGTGCGACGTGCTTGCAAGTATAATATCCGATTCATTAACTGCGCCTACGCCACCGTGAATAACGTTGATTTTAACTTCTTCGTTATTTAGTTTCAATACAGACTGCTTAATTGCCTCAACCGAGCCTTGAACGTCGGCTTTAACAATAAGATTCAATTCCTTCAACTCGCCTTCTTGAATTTTTCCAAACATTGAATCAAGGTCAAACGTTGCCATACTCTTAGCCTTTTCGCTCTTTTCTTTGTTTCTACGTTCTTCAGCAACTTGTTTAGCAAGTTTTTCATCAGCAACAACCATCATTTGGTCGCCTGCATTAGGAACTTCAGAAAAACCTAAAACGCTTACAGGAATACTCGGTCCCGCTTCTTTTACGGTACGTCCCTTATCGTCTATCATAGCACGAATTTTACCGACAGCAGTACCAGCAACAACGAAGTCAGATACTCTCAACGTACCGTTTTGAACGAGTACGGTTGCAAGCGGCCCACGACCTTTATCAAGTCTTGCTTCAATAATAGAGCCTCTTGCCGAGCGTTTGGGATTTGCTTGAAGTTCTTTGATTTCAGCCAAAAGCAATACGCTTTCCAAAAGTTTTTCAACGCCCATACCAGTTTTAGCAGAAACAGGAACAACGATTGTATCTCCACCCCATTCTTCGGGAAGAATTTCGTGTTCGGTTAATTGTTGCATAATCTTGTCAGGCGTTGCGCCTTGTTTATCCATTTTGTTTACAGCAACTATAATAGGCACGTTTGCAGCCTTTGCGTGATTAATTGCCTCAACTGTTTGTGGCATAATTCCGTCGTCTGCAGCAACTACGATAATCGCAATATCAGTAACTTGCGCTCCTCTTTCTCTCATTGAAGTAAACGCTTCGTGTCCCGGCGTATCCAAGAAAGTTATAGGTGAACCTTTCAGTGAAACGGTGTATGCGCCAATGTGTTGGGTAATACCACCCGCTTCTCCTGCGGCAACGTCTGCGTGTCTGATATAGTCAAGCAAAGAAGTTTTACCATGGTCAACGTGTCCCATTATGGTTACAACAGGAGGTCTAACCACCATGTTTTCGATATCTTCAACACACTCTTCGTGAATATCGTTCAAAACTTCTTCATAAGTTTTTTCAAGTTTTAATTCCAACTCAATACCGTATTCTGCAGCAACGAGTTCCGCCGTATCAAAATCAATATTGCTATTGATATTGCTCATAATACCCAAATTAAACATTTGTTTTACGATATCAGCAGCCGTTTTTCCGATTTTTTCACTAAGCATTTTTACGGTAAGATTTTCAGTCGTAATAACTGCTTTTTCGATAACGACAGGCGCAGGAGTAAATTGAACGGTTTTCGTGTTCGCCTTTTTGCCCTGTCTATATCTACGCGTACCCATTCTATCTTCTTCCATAAGGTTATCTTCTATGAAGCCCTTACGAATAAGAGTACGTTTATTCATAACATTTTTCTTTTCGCCATTATCGTTTCTAACGTCTTTTTTCTTGGAAGACGCGTTGTAGTTTTTAGTATTTTCTTTAGGAAGAACTGCAGGAGCAATGGGTGCAGACGATTGCACACGCGCGTTGTTTTGCTTTCTTACAGGAGCGGGTTGCGTTTCGCCCGGTTTAGCCTTTGATACGATATTAGGACGCATATTAGGACTAATCGGCGCTTTTGACCTATCGTACGGTTGTTTAACAACACCCGTTGCGCCCGGTTTAGCCTTTTTATCCGTTTGCGGTATATACGTTCTAACCGTAGATTTTTTATCGTCTTGCGGTTCAACGCTTTCAGCAACAACTTCGTCCTTTTGTGTAGTTTCTGCTTTTTCTTCTTTAACTACAACTTCGTCAACCTTAGTTTCAACTTTTACTTCTTTTTCGACTTTGTCTTCTTTTTCAATTGTTTTTTC
>JAZSRG010000031.1:0-2443 GCA_045538365.1 Clostridia bacterium | reverse complement strand
CGGTTAAGTATTTGTATTCGTGCGCCTTTAACGTAGTCGTAATTAAATTACGGATAGGCGCATCGTCTTCAACTATCAATATCAATGGATTATTCATTTATTTTTATCTCCCCAATCGGTAAAGTAAAGGTAAATATAGCGCCACTCGGCACGTTGTCTTTTACAAAAATTTCTCCGCCGTGCACGCTAATTATGGATTTACAAAGAGCAAGACCTAACCCGATGCTCCTACGGCTATCGGCTAACTTATTCGCTCCTGTATAAAACATATCAAACACGCGCTCTTTTAATTCATCAGGAATACCTGCGCCGTTGTCGGCAATACTAATTATTGCTTTATCTTTTTGTTTTTCAGTGGTTATAGTTATCATTGAATCTTTCGACGTATATTTTATAGCGTTATCAAGGATATTGATAATAACTTGAATAATTAAGCGTGTATCCATTTTTGCAAGCAAAAATTCATCTTTATGGACTACGGTTATTTTTTGTCTGCCTTGACGCATATGAACGTGTTTAACGGCTTCAGCCACAACCTCGTCAATAAGTTCAGCCGTGAAGTTTAGATTCATTCTGCCTTCTTCAAGGCGAGTTATGGACAACAAGTTTTCAACAAGATTTATAAGCCACATTGAATCGTTGTAAATGTCGTTATAAATTGATAATTTAGTCTGTTCGTCAAAGGAAGATGCGTTCGAAATAAGATTGCTCGCATTTCCCGAAATAGCAGTCAACGGAGTACGCAAGTCGTGTGAAATTGCACGAAGTAGATTTGCACGTAATTGTTCATTTTCGGCAAGCACTGCGGCAAGTTCTTTTTCTTTTGCGTTAAAAAGATTTTCAAGAGCTAACGCACATTCGCCCACAAGTGATAATACAATACTATTTTCAAAAGAATCAATTTCTTTTTCATTCTTATATACGGCAACGATACCATATGTTCGTAATTGCGTTTTAAGGGGATAGTAATCACATCTTAGTTGAGCATCTTTATAATCATAAGAATGGTTTATAAGTATGCTCGTAGCTATATTAAGTTCCTTTTCTCCCATCTGAAATGAATCATCTAACGCATAAACGAGAGGTTGCAAAGCATCTTTATTTTGCTTAAAAATAACAATTTCTCTATTTAATAACTTTTTTAATTGCTCCGCCGTTATTTTCAAAACTTCTTCGTCGTCGCTTGCTCGTTGTAATAACCGATTAGCATCAAGAAGAATTTTCGTTCGATATGCCGCTTGTGAAGATTGTTTCGTTTGGTTATGCATTTTAGACGCCAAACTACCCGTAATTAAAGAAGCGACAAACATAATCGCAAACGTAATAGGATATCCGTCACCGTAAGCCATCAATGAAAATCTCGGCTTTGTAAATAGAAAATTAAATATCAATACGCTTGCTACCGAAGAAAATCCCCACGCTAATTTACTGCTCGTAACTATAGATGTTATCAACACACCAAGAATGTAAAGCGTTATAATATTAGCTTCAGAAAAGCCAAGATGGGCAAAAAATAGTCCAATTAAAGAAGTAACTATAATTACTCCAAGACTTATTGCAAGGTCTTTGACAATAGACAAAGCATTTGTTTTCTTAAATAAAGCTACTTTTTGTTCTCTTAAATCAGAATCAGCATCAGGAATAATATGAATATCTATATTCGTAGCAAGAGCAATCAATTTATCCGCAAGAGTAGGTTTTCGTATAATTCCCGCTCTTTTCGTTGCATTTCTACCGATAACGATTTTGGTAGCCCCTGACGTTTTTGCGTATTCAGCCATTTGAAGCGCTACGTCTTCACCATAAACGGTCACAATCGTTGCTCCCATTCGTTCTGCAAACTTTATATTATTTTGTAATCGCTTTGCATTTTCCTCTGATAAGACTTCACTTTGGGAAGTTTTTATATACAACGCAGTAAGATTAGCGTCAAACGCTCTTGCCATTTTCGATGCTGTTTCAACAATTTTTGAATTGGAAGGAGCAGAAGATAGCCCAACTAAAATATGCTCTTTTTTCTTGGATTGTTTTTCCGCATTTTGCACCATACTTCATCTCCTTTTTATTTTTTACATTTCTATTATAACATATCTTTTCAAAAAAATCTATTACGACCTGTGCTCCTTAATTGTTTTATCCATCACAAGAGTCATCTTCATCGGAAATAACAACTTTCATCTTACCACCTTTTTCTCTAACCTTTTTTATGTCTGAATGGATTTCTTCGTCCGATGCATCTTCGTTATGTATGATTCGTGTCGGTTTTTCTTCATCTTCTCTAAAATACGGTTTATAATTCTCGTTCAAAAATTTGTCAAGACGTTTCATAACGAAAAAGCCGAAAACAAAAACAGCCAACACAGTTATTACTAATAATATATCTCTTAATACTTCGTTTTCCATTATGTAACCTCCTTATAAATTTGTATTTTTACCGTTTTTA
>JAZSRG010000165.1:0-2787 GCA_045538365.1 Clostridia bacterium | reverse complement strand
TCATTGATTCCTTAAATTTAGCCCTTTCACAAAAAAATATAGACAAACCCTTCCTTGTGCTCGAACCGGGTAGATCTATCGTTTGTGAAGCGGGAATTACGCTTTATTCGGTAGGAATGATTAAAGAGATTGATAATATCAAGAAATACGTATGTATTGACGGGGGAATGGGCGATAATCCAAGATACGCACTTTACCAAGCAAAGTATTCGGCTATTCTTGCGAATAAAGCAAACGTAAACCCTGTTGAAGAAGTAACGATAGCAGGAAAGTGCTGTGAAAGCGGAGATATGATAGCAACCGTTGATCTTGCAAAGGCAGAGCGCGGAGATATAGTTGCAGTATTTTCTACGGGCGCGTACAATTACTCAATGGCAAGTAATTACAATAGAAACCCGATTCCGCCTGTTGTTATAGTAAAGGACGGTAAATCAGATTATGCCGTTAAACCACAAAATATAGACGACTTATTAAGGAACGATCTCGTTCCCGATTGGATGGAGTAGTATGTTATTTAATATTTTATACTCAGCAAACAGCGCAGAAGAAAGATTCGTGTTAATATGCGCGGTGTTGCTCGCCGTTTTAATTGCTATAGTTATGCACGAGTTAGCGCACGGTTACGTTGCTTTACGCCAAGGCGACTATACTGCAAAAATGCAGGGCAGACTTACCCTAAATCCTTTTAAACATTTTGATTTATTAGGATTTGCTATGATGCTTTTTGCGGGATTTGGTTGGGCAAAACCCGTGCCAATCAATCCTTATAACTTTAAAAAATACCGCAAAGGTCTTTTTCTCGTGTCCATTGCGGGTGTTGTAACGAATATTATACTTGCGCTTATATTCTTCTTAATATTCGTTTTTGTTACTCCTCTATTTGCATCAAATTCGCTAATATATCTATTCTTGTTTTATTTTTCACTATATAGCGTATCCTTAAACCTATCTCTTGCAGCGTTTAACTTATTACCCGTTTTTCCTTTGGACGGATTTAGAATCATAGAGTCGTTTACCCGTCCGTACAATAAGTTTTGCACCTTTATGCGTAGATACGGTACGTATATTTTCTTTGGATTAGTTGCATTAAGTTACGTGGCAAGTTTCCTAAATTTACCTTGGTTAGACTTTATAAGTATATATACGAGTTCTATTAAAAACTTTATTTTAAATTTGTTTTATTTGATTGTATAAAATGAGTGAGATTTTTGAACAAAAACTAAATAACGAAGAAAGCGCGCCTTTTGACGTTTTGAACTTCAAACTCGAAAATTTTGAAGGACCTTTACATCTTCTTTTGGCTCTTGTAAAAGCCGCAAAGGTAGATATAGAAGAAATTTTCGTGTCCGATATTACTTCTCAATATCTTGCCTTAATGCAACAAGATATGAGCAATATTGATATGGATAAAGCAACGGAGTTTATTCAAATGGCCGCGACTTTGCTTGAGATAAAATCTAAGGCGCTTTTGCCCACAATGAACGAAGAAGATGACAGTGACGAAGAAAGTGACGAAGAACGCATTAAACGTCAACTACGCGAATTAGAACTTTTTAAAGAAGCGTCCGCGAAACTTAAAACGCTTGAAGTGGTTAACAGATTTTATCGTGAACCCGAATACACCGAAGAAGACACGAGAACTGTGATTAAAGATTTTTCTTTTGACAAACTACTCGATGCGTTTGCTATGCTTTTGCATAAAGTTGACCAAAAGCCCAAAGAAGTAGCGCCCAAACAAATTATTAGAGATCGTTTCTCTGTGGCAGAAAAATTATATATGATTTCCGTTGCAATACGAGAAAAGAAAACTATGAGATTTTTCGAGTTATTTGAAGACGATTATACGAAAAGCGAGATTATAAACACGTTTTTGGCATTGCTTGAACTTTTGAAAAAACAAGTTGTAAGCGCAGACCAAGAACAATCGTTTGGAGATATTATATTAACCTTAAAAGACAGTGAAGGAGAGGTAACAGATGGAGAAACTGACGCAAATTATTGAGGCACTTATATTTGCTTCGGGAAAAGGAATTTCAAAACAAGATATATTGACTTCACTGCCCGAAATTACCAATAAACAACTTGATAACGCAATTGCTGAAATTCAAGCAAAATACAGCGGAGATTCGGGGATTGTACTTATTACTTTTGCAGGCAAATATCAATTTGCAACCAACGCAACGTACGGGGACAAAATTTCCGAGATTTTACTCCCAATTAAAGAAAAAGAGTTGTCAAAAGCATTACTTGAAACTTTATCAATTATTGCTTATAAGCAACCTATTACTCGCGCTGAAATTGAAGACGTTAGGGGATTAAACAGCGAATATTCCGTTCAAATGCTTTCAAAACTAAACTTAATTGAAGTCGTTGGAAGAAAAGATGCAGTTGGAAGACCGTCCTTATACGCGACAACCGACGAATTCTTGAAGAAGTTTAACTTAACTTCACTTGACGACTTGCCCGAGTACGATTCTCTTGTAAATCGCATTAAAATAATAGATACTAGCGAAGAATTAGACACCATTGACGATGCGCTTTACAAAACCATTAACGTTGATGAACACGGTGAATTTGTATCGTCGTCAGCAACTGATAAAAATTATTACACTCAAAACGACAATAAAACCGAAGACCGCCTAAACGTGCTCGACGACTTTGTGGAAGAAACTGATTTAACTAAAGAATTAGGCTTGGACGACGAAGAACTTCCCGAGTACTTAATAGGAGAGGAACTCGACGTAATCGACTAAATACATATAAAAATTACTTATCAGCATAATAATC
>JAZSRG010000052.1:0-13416 GCA_045538365.1 Clostridia bacterium | reverse complement strand
GCTACGATCCGACTTGGAGTTTTATAGTCGTACAATAGGGGTTACGACAACAACTAGTGGTGGAGTTTTCCATAGAAGTGCATATTATTATCCTAATAACAATAGAATTGCTATAGGAATATTGTATGATGAATTTTATTTATCTATAGATATTACGGAAAATAGTTCAAAATATTCGTACGGATTACTAGATGATGATTATTATATGTCTGGATATATTTATCCTTCATCTTTTAATGTAAATACAAATTCATTATACTACGACTATACGGATATATATTATTATTCGACAGCACAAGCATTCAGCAAAGTAGGTGCATCTTTAGCAAAGGGGCTAATTAGCAGTTTGAATACTGATTTAAAAGATATTGGAATAACGGCTAAAGATTTAGGCTTTGTGAATTTTTAATTAGACAACAAGCAATCTAAACTAACAAAAAGCAAACTCGGTTGGGTTTGCTTTTTTATGTATTTTGGGGGATATGGAAATCCTTGCAATAAAACTCAAAATTCGCGCACACTAATTGCGGAGGGAATTATGGTTAGACTAAAGAGTAAGCCGACAGAGTGTAAAGGGTGTCCGTTTTGTTATACGGAGAAGCGTTACGTGCACGGTAGTAGCGGGATAGAAGAAAGGGAACATAGTTATTGTGGCGTGGGAAGACGGGTTGCGGAATTTGATAGTTGTCCACTTGAGTAACAAAATTCGACAAACCTTGTCCGCTTTCGACACGGTGCGACTATTCGTACTCTTGCAAAAAAACCTAAAATATGATAGAATGGTATAAAAATTAAGGAATAAAAATCTTTTATGCAAATAACCGCTATCGTTAAACAAAAAAATGGAAGTTACGACGTGTACGTTGACGGAGAAAAGACCGAAAGACTTGATGCCGTCGTACTTGCGTCTAATAAAGGAATAAAAGTTGGGGCGGAGATTACCCCCGACGAACTTGAAAAGATTAAGCGAGAGAGCGGAGAGAATTTTGCTTTTGATGCGGGTATTAAGTATATATCTCGAAATATGCGCACGGAAAGTGAAGTGAGAACTAAACTTTTGTCACTCGGTTACAGCGAAACAAACGCCGAGTACGCCATAGACAAACTTAAGTCCTACGGTTACGTAAACGACCTATCCTACGCTAAAGCCTACGTATCCACTTACGGCAAAAATAGGGGTAGGATAAGACTTTCTTTTGAACTTGCAAACAAAGGTGTGGATAGAGAGATTATCGAGTCCGCACTTCCTAATGACGACAGCGTTACCGCTCTAATACTTGCTCAAAACAAAGCAAATAAATATACGGACAGAGAAAAGATGACGAGATATCTTTTAGGTCGTGGCTACGAGTACGACGTAGCAAGAGCGGTTGCCCGTGAGGTGATAAATGATAACGACTGACGTATTTTTAAAAGAAGAAATTGTCAAAGCGGAAAAAGAACTTTTTGCAAAAGGAGTTAGCCCGTTGTCTTTGATTGACAAGGCAGGCAAATTTTTAGCGGACGAGATAAAGGGCAAAAACACCGCTATCGTAGTAGGTACGGGAAACAACGGCTCGGACGGACTGTGCGCTGGACAAATTTTGTTAAGTTGCGGACAAAAAGTCGATATTTTTAAGGTTGGAGAGATATCGTCAACTGGAGAGTATTACGCGGACAAAATCACGAGCCAAGGCGCAGAGATAAAGGACTGGAAAGACGCTGATTTTTCGCGCTACGACGTTATAGCCGACTGTATATTCGGTATAGGACTAAACCGTGAGATTATAGGCGAATACGCGGACTGTATTGATAAAATCAATCAGTCGGGCGTAAAAATCGTGTCCGCGGATATTCCGTCGGGGCTTAACGCTAACACGGGTAAAACTATGGGTGTAGCGATAAATGCCAATAAAACGTTATCTTTTTCGGGAATAAAGGCAGGATATTTGCTTTCAGACGGACAAGACTTGACGGGGGATATCGTTCTTTGTGATACGGGCATTTATCCTAAAAACAAATGCGCAACGTTGGTTAGTCGAGTAACTTTTCCAAAACGCAAAAGAAACACGCACAAGGGCAGTTACGGTAAAGTTTATTTGATTTCAGGTAGTGATAATTTCGTTGGCGCAAGCATATTAGCCGAGCGTTCCGCTCACGCTTCTTTGCGCTCGGGCGCAGGGCTCGTTACTTTATGCGTGCCACAGTCACTAAAAGAGGTTTACGCAAGTAGAATAACGGAATCTACCTTGAAGTTTTTATCCGACAGTGGTGGAAAAATCAAGTTTTCTAAAAACGAATTAGACGATATTATTTTGCGTAGCGACGTAATTGCTATAGGTATGGGTTTAGGCGCAAGCCAAGACGTGGAAAAAACTGTTATATATCTTTTAGAAAACTACAAAAAACCGCTTTTGCTTGATGCGGACGCGCTTAACGTTCTCGCAGGCAAAACGGATATATTAAAGGGCAAAGAAAACGTGGTTATAACTCCGCACCTTGGCGAGTTTTCTCGTCTTTTGGGAAAGGAAATAAAGGATATCGACATTTTACAAGACTCTCGCGACTTTGCAAAAAATTACGGTGTTACCGTGCTTTTGAAAGGTACGGGACAAGTTATCGCTTACCCCAATGGAGACACGTATATAACCACGTCAGGCACTCCTGCTATGGCAAAAGGTGGCTCGGGGGACGTTTTGAGTGGTGTAATATCAGCGTTTCTTGCGGGTAACGTTGAAAAAGCGGTCGTTTCCGCATCTTTTATACACGGGGAAGCGGGAAAAATAGCAAGTGAAGAACTCGGCGAATACGGTGTGCTTGCGCGTGATATAGCGGACAGTATTCCCCTTGCAATGAAAAAGTACGTAGAAGAATAAAATAAATATTTAATTTTTTAAGCACTCAAGAATTTTTAAAGAACTCCAAGAAAAAGCAAATGCAAATATTTTGACAAATTGAGCAAACGCTCTTTTTGTCGTGCAAAAAAACGGAGGTCTATATGGAAAAGACGATTTATATCGCGGAAAGCGATAGAGTGCAAAGAGAAGAATTAGCCTTAAAACTTGGGGAAAACCCTGCGTTTCGAGTAATAGGACAAACGGAAAACGGTGTCGTGGCGAAAGACGAGATTAAAAAACTTAAACCCGACGTCGTGCTTTTGTCTTTAGCATTACCCGGTCTTGACGGCTTTGGTGTGATTGAAAAAATTAGAGAAAGCGGGCTAAAAACCAAAATTATAGTGGTGTCAGCCTTATCTGGACAAGGCTTTATAACGCGCGCTGTGGAAATGGGCGCAAGTTATTATATGGTCAAGCCCGTAGATTACGCGGTATTAGGGGAAAGAATATTAGCGAGTTTTGAAGAAAAAACTATTTTAAAACGCGCGGACAAGTCAATGGACGAGCGCATTACTAATATCTTTATGAGCGTAGGCATACCTGCTCACATTAAAGGATATCAATTTTTGCGTGAAGCCATTAAACTCGCCGTCCAAAACCCCGATATCATTAACTCTATAACCAAAGGACTGTATCCGTCTATTGCTCTTCGCTACGACACTACGGCAAGTAAGGTTGAGCGCGCTATCCGTCACGCTATCGAAGTTGCGTGGAATAAGGGGAGAATAGAGAATATCAACAACCTATTCGGTGTCAAAATCTACACCCCCCACGACAAACCCACCAACGGCGAATTTATCGCGCTCGTTGCCGACAAAATGCTCATAGAACAAATATGAAAAATCTCCCGAAAGGGAGATTTTTGTTTTGATAAATGCCAAATATCCGTTTATCATTGACAATTTGTTGATTTTGCTATATTATTATAAGGATAACTTTTTTACGGAGAGAAAAAATGCCGATAACCGAATTTTTGGTGAGAAACGCAGAACTGTATGAAGACGAAGTGGCTTTGGTGGAGATTAACCCCGACATTCGTGAAAATGACAGAAAAACTTGGAAAGATTATTCTTTAGTTGAGCCCGAAAGGGAAAAAGATTACCGCAAGGAAATGACTTGGGGTAAGTTTGATAGACGAGCAAACCGTATTGCAAACTATCTTTTGCAAAGCGGTGTTAAAAAGGGCGACAAAGTTGCTATTCTTTTGATGAACTGCATTGAGTGGTTGCCTATCTATTTTGGTGTACTCAAAGCCGGCGCTTTGGCTGTACCTTTAAACTACCGTTATTCGTCTGACGAGATTAAATATTGTTTAGAACTTGCCGACTGCGATGTTCTCGTTTTCGGTAAAGAGTTTATAGGCCGTGTGGAAAATATTTGCGGAGATATTCCGCGCGTTAAGTCCCTTTACTACGTGGGGGACGGTTGTCCGTCTTTTGCAATAGATTTCCAAAAAGAAATATCCACGCAGTCCAAGTTTGCGCCACCCGTTGCGCTCACGGACGACGACTACGCAGCAATTTATTTTTCATCAGGCACGACGGGTTTCCCGAAAGCAATTTTGCACAAACACGCAAGTTTGATGCACTCGGCTTTAACCGAACAAAACCACCACTCTCAAACCCACGACGACGTATTTTTGTGCATACCGCCACTTTATCACACGGGCGCGAAAATGCATTGGTTTGGAAGCCTTGTCGTTGGCGGAAAAGCCGTGCTTTTAAAGGGCGTTTCCCCGAAATGGATAATAGAAACGGCGTCTGAGGAGAAAGCAACCATAGTTTGGCTTTTAGTGCCTTGGGCGCAAGATATTCTCGACTCTATAGACTCTGGCGAAATTGACCTTGACGAATACAATCTCGACCAATGGCGACTTATGCACATTGGCGCTCAACCCGTACCGCCAAGCCTTATTCAGCGTTGGCTTAAAAAGTTCCCCAAACACGATTACGACACTAACTACGGCTTGTCCGAGTCAATCGGTCCCGGTTGCGTGCATTTAGGCGTGGAAAACGTGCACAAAGTAGGCGCAATAGGTAAAGCCGGCTACGGTTGGCAAACCAAAATCGTGAACGGAGCAGGGGAGACCGTTGCTCGCGGTGACGTTGGCGAACTTGCAGTAAAGGGCGCAGGCGTTATGACTTGTTACTACAAAGACGAGAAAGCAACGGCGGACGTTTTGCACGACGGTTGGCTTTTCACAGGCGATATGGCAAAGGAAGACGAAGACGGATTTATCTATCTCGTTGACCGCAAAAAGGACGTTATTATAACGGGTGGGGAAAACTTATATCCCGTTCAAATAGAAGACTTTTTAAGAAAACACGAGGCAATTCGTGACGTTGCCGTTATCGGTATGCCCGACGAAAGACTCGGCGAAATTGCAGCCGCAATTATCGAACTAAAACCCGAGTTTGAAGGCAAAACCACCGAAGACGATATCAACCGTTTTTGCGAAGGAATGCCCCGATACAAACGCCCCCGTAAAATCATATTCAACAAAGTACCACGAAATCCAACAGGAAAGATAGAGAAACCTAAACTTCGTGAGATGTATTGTGTTAGTAAACTTGTTGAATCCCAAACCACCAAATAAAATAAAACGGCGTATAAACGTCGAAATACTTCAAAGTCCCCGAATTGTTGCTCGGTTACGTACGCTCAAGTACGCGCCCTTGCCCCAAATCGGGGACTTTTCGTCTTTCTCGTTTCTACACCGTTTTATGAGTGGGTGAAAGGCTTTTACTTTTCCAACTCTCTCGTTTCTAATGCGTTTTACGATATGATAACGTGCGCGCTTTTCGCGAGGGTTTCTCTTTTTCGTTTCTACGCCGTTTTATATTTTTTTATTTTGCCATAACTCGCGGAGCGAATATCACTTTGCAAAGCAAAATATCACTCGCGGAGCGAATATAACTGCGTTAGCAATATCACTTTTTATGTTGACAATTGGTATATTTTGGCTATATAATGGGAATAGGAGGATATTATGGTTATAGATATTATTGCTCTTATCGTTATAGGCGTTAGCGCGTTTTGGGGAGCGAAAAAGGGTTTTATAAAGAGTATTTTCGGTTTACTCAGCGTTGTGCTTGCTGTTTTTATTGCGGTGTTTATTGGCGCGGAAATCGGTAAACTTATATCCACTATTCCGTCAGGAAATTCAACCTTGGGTGGGGGACTGACGGAAACTATTTACAATTCGTTAGCCGAAAAAGGGGATGCTTTTACTACCGTGCCCGTGGGCGGATACACCGAAGGCATAGTTTTGGACGCACTTTCAAGCGTGGGTATTCCTTATATTATAGGCGGACTTATTGCAAATCCTGTAGTTACCGCGCTATCGGGCGTTAGTGGGGTTAGTCTTGCGACAGCCGTTGCGCCTGTAATTAGCGAACTTGCTTTTTCGGCAATAGGTTTTGCGGTAGTTTTCGTATTGTCTTGGGCTCTTTTAACCGTACTTTTTATAAATATAAGGAAAAAAATCAAAAAAATCGTTATTTTCAACGCTCTCGATATCCTTTTAGGTTTGGTTTTGGGCGCGCTCCGTGGCGCTATGCACGTTTGCGTAGTATTGGCTATTATTTCGTCCCTTAACTTTATCCCCGGACTATCCGACCTTATAACTAATTCCACTATCGTTAGTTGGATATCGGACAACAACTTCGTATCAGCTCTTTTATCAAGTGGATTTAACGTTACTTCAATCGTAAACGAGGCGATAAGTAAGATTGGACTTCTCGCGTAAATCAAAGTCTTTTAAAACGGCAGGAAAACCTGCCGTTTTTTATTTTGCCTTAAAAGGCGCTAAAATAAGCGCGTGGCAAAAAACGGACAAATACTCAAGAAAATCTACGGCGTTTAATAGAGGGCGCAAAAAATCGGTTTTTCGGGGATATTTTACAAAAAGTTTGGTAAAAGTTCGTTTTATTTCTTTACAAAGTTTATATAATAATATATAATATATACATATTATTATAATAAACGCGTAGCGCACACGCGCGCGCGTGCGAGGGCGCATGATTACGGTTAAAGTAAACGACGTCATATCCGTTGTCCCCATAGCGCAAAACGGGGAGAGTGAAGAGTGCGCGTCGCGCAGTATTGTAGTGTATGCAAAGTCGGGAAAGATTTTTAAATTATACACAAATCTCACCGCGCGGTCTATCGAGTCTAAACTCAATAAAGACCATTATATAAGATTTTAGTAGGAGTAGAAATGGAAAAAGTTACGCAGTACACCGAGGAAAATATTCAGGTATTAGAAGGACTTGAACCTGTAAGAAAACGTCCGGGTATGTACATTGGTTCTACCGACGTTAAGGGACTTCACCACCTTGTTACCGAAATCGTGGATAACAGTATCGACGAGGCGTTGGCAGGGTATTGTGACACGATTAGAGTTGTTATCAATAAAGACGGCTCTGTTTCCGTTTCCGATAACGGAAGAGGTATTCCGACGGGTATCGTTGCAACGGAAGGAAAGTCCGCTGTCGAAGTCGTTTTGACCAAACTTCACGCAGGCGGTAAATTCGGCGGTGGCGGTTACAAAATCAGCGGTGGTCTTCACGGCGTAGGTTTGTCCGTTGTTAACGCGCTCAGCGAATGGCTTGAGGTTGAAGTTCATCAAAACGGCAACATTTATACGCAAACTTACAACCGCGGTATTCCTCAACGTGATTTAACTGTTACGGGCAGTTGCGCGGATACGGGTACGAAAGTAACTTTCTTCCCCGACGACGAGATTTTTGAAACCACGGTTTTCAATTTCGACACTATGAAAGTTCGTTTGCGTGAACTTGCTTACCTTAACAAAGGTTTGAGAATTTCTATTGCCGACCACCGTGGAGAAGAAGAAAGAATAGAAGACTATTGTTACGAAGGCGGTATCAAACAGTTCGTTGAGCAATTAAACGAAGGCAAAACGGCTTTACTTGCAGAGCCTATCTACATTGAAGACAGTTACGGGGACGGCGAAATTGAGATTGCTATGCAATACAACGACGGATATTCCGAAACTATCTACGCTTACGCAAACAATATAAATACCGAAGAAGGCGGTACTCACCTTGACGGATTTAAAGCCGCTTTGACCAAGGTTATAAACGAAGCGGGAAAGCGCCTTAATATCTTAAAAGCAAACGAGTCTTTAACGGGCGAAGACGTAAGAGAAGGTATTACCGCCGTTATTAGCGTTAAACTTACCGAACCGCAATTTGAAGGTCAAACCAAGACCAAACTCGGTAATAGCGAAATGCGTACTGCGGTTACCAAGATATTTACGGAAAAATTCGGCACTTACATTGAAGAAAACCCGAGAGAAGCCAAAGAACTTATCTTAAAGAGCATTACGGCTCAAAGAGCAAGAGAAGCGGCTCGCGCGGCTCGTGAAAATACGAGAAGAAAGAGCGTGCTTGAAAACACTACGCTCCCCGGTAAACTTGCGGACTGTACGGAAAAAGATCCCCGTCTTTGCGAGATTTATATGGTAGAGGGCGACTCTGCAGGCGGTACGGCAAAACAAGGAAGAGATAACCGTTTCCAAGCAATTTTGCCCCTTCGCGGTAAGATTTTGAACGTTGAGAAAGTTAGAATTAACCGTGTTCTTGACAACGAAGAAATCAAGTCTATGATAACGGCTTTCGGTTGCGGTATCAATCAAGACTGTAACCTTGAAAAACTTCGTTACGACCGTATCATTTGTATGACGGATGCGGACGTTGACGGTAGCCATATTCGTATTCTTCTCTTGACCTTCTTCTTTAGATATATGCGCCCCTTGGTTGAACAAGGCCACGTATATATTGCAATGCCACCCCTTTATAAACTCACCAAAGGAAAACAAGAGTATTACGCGTACGACGACAACGAATTGGCTAGACTCACGGCAGAACTCGGAAAATGTGAATTACAGCGTTATAAAGGTTTGGGTGAGATGAGCAAGGACCAACTTTGGGAAACCACTATGAATCCCGAAACCCGTACTCTTATGAGAGTAACGGTAGAAGACGCCATTGAAGCGGACAAGACCTTTAGCATGTTGATGGGGGACGAACCCGAACTCCGCCGTCAATTTATAGAAGAAAACGCAACTCTCGTTAAAGAGTTGGACGTATAGGAGGTAGAAAATGCCTGACGAAAGAAAGAAGTTTGACGCCGACACTTTGGCGAAAACTAAACTTATAAATATAGACGTAAACAGTGAAGTTAAAAAGTCTTTTATCGCGTACGCTATGGCGGTTAACGTATCCCGTGCAATCCCCGACGTTCGCGACGGACTTAAACCCGTTCACAGACGTATTTTGTACGCTATGAACGAACTTGGACTTTCAAACGACAAACCTTACAGAAAATGCGCTCGTATCGTTGGTGACGTTTTGGGTAAATATCACCCCCACGGCGACTCCGCGGTTTACGAAGCGTTGGTTCGTTTGGCGCAGGACTTTTCTATCCGCGCACCCCTTGTTGACGGACAAGGAAACTTTGGTTCAGTTGACGGAGATCCACCCGCAGCGCAACGTTATACCGAAGCAAGACTTTCTAAAATAGCCGCTGAAATGCTCCGTGATATCGACAAAAAGACGGTAGATTTTTACCCGAACTTTGACGAAACTTTGGAGCAACCAAGCGTTCTTCCCGCACGTTTTCCTAACCTTTTGGTTAACGGCTCGGACGGTATCGCAGTAGGTATGGCAACGAGTATTCCGCCACATAACTTGACCGAAGTAGTTAACGCGACTATCGCTTTACTTGATAACCCCGAACTCACAGCCGACGACCTTGTGTCATACGTTCCCGCCCCCGACTTTCCGACGGCAGGTATCATACTCGGTCGTAGCGGTATAAGAAACGCTTATAGAACGGGTAGGGGCTCGGTTATTTTGCGCGCTCGTACCGATATAGAAGAGTTTAATAACGGTACTCGTCAAAGAATAGTTATTACCGAACTTCCGTATCAAGTTAATAAGTCCAAACTTATAAAAGATATTGCCGACATGGTTAAAGAAAAGAGAGTGGAAGGCATATCTGATATTAAAGAAGAGTCCGACCGTCACGGTATGAGAGTAGTTATCGACCTTAAAAGGGATGCAAACGCTCAAGTCGTACTCAACACGTTATATAAACATACCGAATTACAAAAGTCCATATCTATTATTTTCTTGGCGCTCGTTAAAGGCACGCCCAAAATACTTAATCTTCGCGAGATGCTTTGGGAATACACCGAGCACCAAAAAGACGTTATCGTTAGACGTACCCGTTACGACCTTGAAAAAGCGGAAGAAAGAAACCATATATTGCAAGGACTTATTATCGCGCTTGCAAATATCGACGAAGTTATCCGCATAATTAGGGGCTCGAAAGATAATGACGAAGCAAAAGCCGAACTTATTGCAAATTTTGAGTTAAGCGAAAAACAAGCAAACGCTATACTTGAAATGAGACTTAGAAGACTTACGAGTTTGGAAGTTGAAAAACTCAAAGCCGAAGCCGACGAAGTGGAAAAAGCAATAGCGGATTATAAAGATATTCTCGATAGACCGGAAAGAGTAGTTCAAATCGTAAAAGACGAACTTATAGCGGTTAGGGACAAGTACGGCGAAGATAGACGAAGCGAAATCACTTACGACTATAGCGACCTTGATATTGCCGACCTTATAGAGCAAGAAGATATCGTAGTAAGTTTGACTCACTCTGGTTACGTTAAACGTATTGCAGTAAGCGAATATAAGTCGCAACACCGCGGTGGACTTGGCGTTACGGCGCATAAGCCCAAAGACGAAGACTTCGTTGAACATATATTCACGACCAACACTCACGAAGATTTACTTTTCTTCACCAACTTTGGTAAAGTTTATTGCATAAAAGGTTACGAAGTACCCGAAGGCGAGAGAACGGCAAGGGGCAGAGCAATCGTCAACGTATTGCCTTTGTCCGACGGCGAGAAAGTTAACGCAGTTATGCCAAGACCTGCGGACGCTAAAGGAAATCTCGTACTTGCAACTAAACTCGGTTTTATCAAAAAGACCGATTTAGCAGAGTTTGAGTCAATATATAAAGTTGGCAAACGCGCTATATCTCTTGACGAAGGCGACGAACTCATATCCGCGCAACTCACTAGTGGCGAAGACGAAATTTTGGTTGCAGCGTCATCTGGTAGATGCGTAAGATTTAACGAGCGTGACGTTAGACAAATGGGCAGAACGGCTCGTGGCGTTATGAGTATGAAACTTGGCGAAGGCGACGAAGTAGTGGATATGTCTATTTGCCGTGAAGGAGCGGACGTTTTGACCGTTACTGCAAACGGATACGGCAAGAGATCGTCTATAGACGAATACACCTTGCACGCAAGGGGCACGAAGGGTATGAGAGCAGGCTTGTTTACCGAGAAAACCGGTAAACTCGTAAACCTTAAACTCGTATCGGACAGCGACGATGTTATGCTTATAGCAAATAACGGCATTATTATAAGACTTGAAGCGCAAGGCATTAGCAAGATAGGTAGATCAACGCAAGGCGTTAAACTTATGCGACTCAAAGACGATAACGAAGTAGTATGCGTAGCAATAACACCGCACGTTGACGAGTCTGAAAACGCGGAAGGAGCAGAAAACGCAGAAACCGTGAGTCAAAACACGGAAAACGTAGAGAAAGCGCCTGAAGACACGGAAAACGCGTAAAAAGATAATTAGACGGGTACGGATAGATATTCCGTACCCGCCCAAACAAACAAAAAAATATTTTTTATAAAAATTAAAAAAAGTAGTTAAATTCATTTGACAAAGGGAAAGAAATATTATATTATATTCGGGCATCACGAGAGAATTTTTCGTCGCGGGGTAGAGCAGTTGGTAGCTCATCGGGCTCATAACCCGAAGGTCGTGAGGTTCATGTCCCACCCCCGCAACCAAACGTGCTAATGCACCAAACTCGTATGGCGGCGTAGCTTAGCTGGTTAGAGCGGCCGGTTCATACCCGGCAGGTCGTAGATTCGAATTCTACCGCCGCCACCACAAAAGACAAAAACGCGAAAGCGTAATATATGGCCCATTGGTCAAGCGGTTAAGACATCGCCCTTTCACGGCGGTAACATGGGTTCGATTCCCGTATGGGTCACCAAAAAGAGCAAGATTGAGCAAAAACAGTTCAGTCTTGCTCTTTTTTTGTGTCAAAAATTAGGCTTTTTTGTATTTTTGTGACCGTTTGTGTTCATTTATGATTGGTGTTTTTAGCAAAAAACTCCAAATTTGGGGAAGTTTTGGGGAAGAATTTTCGTATTTATTCCCATTTATCAAGTTTTTTGAGTTCGTGCAATAAAAATTCGTCCGAAACGTCCGTGTATGCGTTCGCAAGAGTGCCAAGAGAGTGTCCCATTACGAGTTTTCGAGCCGTTTCGTCAACTTTGTATTCAACGCAACGAGTGTGAAAGGTCGTGCGCAAGTCGTATAATATGTGTTCGGGCAATATCTCTTTCATTTTTTCGCGCATAGTGTAAGGCGCAGGAATAACGAAAGGCTCTTGCACGTAGGGGCGTAACGCCTTGATTATGGGTATCTTCTTGTATTCCGTTTTCCCGTTCTTGCGCTTTGAGTTTACGGCGACGACAAAAGAGCCTTCTATTTTAGCCGTTTTTAACTCATTAGGGCGCAAACCTGCGTATAGTGATATCATAAACGCTGTAAGGTACGGTGACGTTTGCAAGCCGTTTTTAAGGCGAATTTCGGCATCTTTTGACAAAGCCTTTCCGTTCTTGCGTTCGTGCTGAACGTGGAGCACGATTTCAAGGGGGTTGCGTTCGATTATTCCGTGGGCTATCGCGCTCTTAAATATAACGTTCATAATAGAGTAGAGTTCGTCCGCGGTCTTTCCCTTATTAGATTTTTTTAACTCGTCTAACAGTTTTTTGCAGTCGGACGGTGTTATTTTTTTTAGCGGAGTTTCCGCGAAATGGGGTAGTAGATATTTACGGTATCGGCTTAAATCATTAGCAAACGTTGTAGGCTTAACCTTTTCTTTGCGGAAGTTCTCAAAGTAGTACACAGCAAACGCGTTGAAAGTGGTGGGAAATTCACACATATTTGTTTGCGTGGGTTTTGCTTTTTTGATTTTTTCGAGAAAATTTTGTTTTGCAAGGTCAATGGTCTTTCCGCTTGCGGACACGTTATATCCGTCACGGCGGAATCGTATCTCGTAAGTCAGAGTGTTCTTTCCGCTTTGTTTTGTTCGTAGCCTACAGCGTTTTTTATCGAGGACTATAAGTCTTCGTAAGTTTTTAGGCATTGTTCTAATCTCCTCGTCGGTAAATTCGACAACACCTTGTTTTGCAAGCGCGGTTTTTATTTCTTCGGAAAAGTCCGTGCCACTATTCTCCCCGGGCGTGGCAACGGTCAACAGTTCTTTTATATTATTTATATCTATAACTTTAATTTTATTATCTAACATTATTTACCTTGTTTGAAAAATCTTCTGATATAAATTGGTAAGGGATACCCATTTTATTTAAAATTGCAATAGTTGGTATGCTATGTATTTGAGAGAATAA
>JAZSRG010000102.1:0-12656 GCA_045538365.1 Clostridia bacterium | reverse complement strand
ATATTATATCATTATATATTCTTAAAGTAAAGACCTTTTTGACATAAAAAAAATTATTTGACGATATGTGCAAAATTTTCGTCCTAAAATATAAAAGCGAGCAAAAGATTTCGCCCGCTTTAGTTTATTATTTCGTCAACTTAAATAATCTTGCCGAATAATTTTTAGAGAATTTCAAACTCATTTTCTTGCCGTTAAACTTGTACTTTACCCCACTTAATTCAACGGGATAAATAAGTTCGGCGCTCGTATAACCGTATTTTTCAAGATTGATATCAAATTTATCGGCTTCGTAGTTCCAAACCGCTAAAATCATCTCTTTTTTGTCTGCAAATTCTAATCCGTATGCATTATAAGTTTTATCCGTTACGTTCTTCATAGGCAATACGAAAACGGGGTTTGCAGATTGCAATTTTTTGCGATAATCCTTGTAAATCTTTATAGAATCCTTGATAAGACGGGTATTTTTGTCGTCAGCGTGTTGAAGTTTACCCGACATATACATAAGTCCCATCATTGAAGTTATCATATTGAAAGCCGTTTGTTCTCCGTCTTTCATCTTCTTTATCTCGCTTTCAGGCAAAACTTTTTTGTCTTCCGGTACGTCAAGTTTTAGAGTTGACAAAAGCGGATACGGGTAAGTCCATACGCCTATTTTTTCAGGGGCTATGCAAGCGGACTGACCTATCATAATGGACGGCGCAAGTTTGTAGTTTTCTTGGTCGGAGTAGGATTGCAAATATGCGTTTTTAAGTAATCCGTGAGTACTGCGTCCGCTGCCCGCGCAACAGTTTTCAATAACGAGTCCAGGGAATTCTCTTTGAATTTCGTCATAAAACTCTATCGTCGTTGAAACGTTTTTAAGCACGCCGATATAAGGACAATCTCCGTCCATTGTGCTACCGAATTTTTCGCTGTTGTTGTGGTCGTTTTTAATAAATCTTATGCCCAAGTCGTAAAGGTGTTTAATACGCTCTTTTAAGTACGCTCTAACCTTCTCGGAACGGATATTAACCTTTGGTCTGTGGTCAGAAATGAGTTTACCGTTTCTTTCGCGGAGATAATCGTCGCCGAGTCCAAGTTTTTCAGCAACTTCAAAACTCGTCGTCTCAAATTCCATCCAAATACCCGGGATAAGTCCTTTGCTTTTAATGTAATCTATAACGCCTTTAAAGCCGTGACCTTCCCAAATATCCGTTTCGAAAGGCACCCATTCACCGTGACAGCACCAACCTGCGTCAATTACGAAATATTCGCAACCAATTTCCGCGCATTTATCAACAAGGGGAACGATTTTACTCCAAGTAGGAACACCCCAGTTTGCGTTCATAAAGTCGTTGTAGCATACGGGAATTTCGTCAAACTTCTTGGTCGTGGTTATACGTTTGTATTTCAAAAGTTCGCAAATCGCATCGTTAAAGTCCCCTTTTACTACGCCGTAAATAGCGTTTGGGGTGGTAAAACTCTCCCCGGGGTTAAGGTTATGACGGAAACCGATATTCTCGTCCATACCGCCGACTTCAACGCAAAGGAAGGGACACAACCAACCGGAACACGCTTGAATCTCGATAAACCAACTGCCCGGTGTTTCACTCTCGAAAAACCAAGTGTTTCCTTCTTCCTTGTCTTCAATTACGAGTATGGGATAATACTCGGCGGTTGGGAAAGAACCAACGTCCCCTATTCTAAACTTGCTTATCTCCCAAATTCTTTCAGAGCCGGGTAAAATACCGAGGTCGGATATAGACTTGGTTTGCCATTGACCTTCACAGCACCACGTCGAACGGCAATAGTGCACTACGAATCTATCTGATTCGAAATATTTGCTACCGCCAATTCCTATACCCAAAACTTGAGCAGACGATGCGCCAGATAATTCGAAAGGCTTGTCGGAATTATTAACGTAAGTGGTATTTTGCACCAAAACGTTCATATCGGACACCAACGTCACGTTTTCTTTAACGTTTAATCCCCACTTTGGGATACCGTATTCCGTAACAAATCCCGTCGTGTTTTTCTCCGTTTTCACGAACTCGTAGTAATCGTCGGTCGGCATAATATCGTGCCCCTTGTACTCCGCTTCGTAGTTTGAATTTATGGTCGTATTCGTATTTATATGACCGTAAATAAAATCGTCTTCATAGGGCGTTTCTTTAGTGGACAAATAGAAATGTCCTTTTTCTCCTGAAAAAACGTTTAAATGATTGTGTTTAATTCTTTCCATTTTATTCCCTTTTCGTGCGTTTTATAGTTTTTGCACTATAGAAAATTTTATCATAGGTTTATATTTGTGTCAATACTGTTTTGTTTTATAAATTTAACGTTTTGTTTTGTTTTTGCAAAAATTGTTAGATTAAATAAAGTTCTTCTTTGATTGCTTCTCTTTTGATTTTATCTATTGCTTTTTTCTCTATTCTCGATACGTACGACCTTGATATATCGTGCAATACGGCAACTTCTCTTTGTGTGAGCGGTTTGTCCCCGTTTAGCCCATAACGCAAAGATATAATGTCGTATTCCCGCTTATCTAACACTTTTTTGATGATTTTAATAAGTTTTTCCGATATTATAGACCTTTCTACGCTATCAAATATACTATCTTCATCCGTATGCAACAAATCGATAAAGGTTATCTCGTTGCCTTCTTTGTCCACCCCTACCGCGTCGTAAAGGGAAACGTCACCCCTACGCTTTTTGCTCGCGCGAAGCGTCATAAGTATCTCGTTTTCTATACACCTGCTCGCGTATGTTGCAAGTTGCGTGCCTTTGTCTGGGGTAAAACTATTTACCGCTTTTATAAGCCCGATTGAGCCTACGGAAATCAGTTCGTCCACGTCGGGATAGTTATTGTACTTTTTAACGATATGTACGACCAAGCGCATATTGTGTTTTATGAGTATATCGCGCGCGGACTTATCCCCTTGAGCCGATTTTTCAAGATATTCTTTTTCCTTTTCTGGGGATAAAGGACGGGGAAAAGAATTGTTAGTTGAAACGTAGGACGAAAACAAAAGCATATCGCCCAATAATAAAAAAAGTCCTTCAAACATTTAGACCTCCAAACTCGGTCTATTATATGTGAAGAACTTAAAATAGTTGTATGTCCTAAATTTAGTAATTAAAATAATTTAGTTTTTATCTCGATTACTTTTCCGTTTAAATAACTCAACTTGCCCGTCGTGTTAAACTCTAATCTATACGCCGTTAGTTGCTGTTTTTTCTTTTTAAAACGAGTGTTTATCTCTTTTTTTCCGTACTTTCCGTCCCCTATAATTGGGTGACCGATATAGGCTAAATGCGCTCTAATTTGGTGCGTTCTACCCGTTACAAGACGAACTTTTAGTATAGAAAACCCGTCGCCCACGTACACTTTTTCGTATTCCGTTATAATCTTTTGACTGCCTTTTATCTCACTCGGATAAATTTTTACCAAACTCTTATCAGCGTCTTTTACAAGATACGCCGTCAAACTCTCTTTCTCTTTCGTAACGCCTGCAACCATTGCAAGATAGTATTTCTCTATCTCTCGCGACTTAATGGCGGACACTAATAAGTCGGCTATTTCTTGGTTTTTTGCTACGATTATAACTCCGTCCGTATTAACGTCCAATCGGTGAACTGCAACGCTCGTTTCACAAAGCCTTTTTGCGTATGATAAAAGGGAAATTTCCCCTTCCGTTTCAAGCCCTTTGGGTTTATTGAAAACGAACAAATTGTCGTCTTCGTACACCGTTTCGACTTTGTACTCGTATTCGTCGGGCGTTCTAATATTTGTGTAAACTCTTATCGTATAACCGTCGTAAATATCAACGTCTTCTTTTACTCTCACACCGTTTACTACGATATCTTTTTGTCGAAGCAAGGAACGAACGTGATTGTAACTAATAGACGGATATTTAATGGACACGACTTTGGTCAGTTTACTCGGTTTTCCACTATATACAAACTCTAACATAAGCAAAATAAAAAGGCGAAAACTCGCCTTTTTAATTGTTCTCCTTAACTTTAACAAGACTTTCTATCTCGGATAAAAGGGTGTTAATATCCTTAAACTGTCTATGAACGGAAGCAAAACGAACGTAAGCAACTTCGTCCACTTTTTTAAGTCCTGCCATAACCATTTCGCCCACTTGCTTGCTCGTGATTTCCTGTTCTAAAGAATTGTGAACGTTCTTTTCAATTTCGGACACGAGTTTCTCTATCTCGTACATAGATACGGGACGTTTTTCGCATGCCTTTATAATACCTGCCTTAATCTTTGCAGGATCAAAGGTTTGGCGAGTGCCGTTATTTTTAATAACGAGTACGGGGGTATGCTCGATAGTCTCGTAAGTCGTGTAACGTTTTCCACAACCTTCGCACTCACGTCTTCTGCGAATGCTCGTACCGTCTTCGTTGACTCTTGAATCAACTACTTTACTATTCATACAACCACAAAACATACATTTCATAATTACACCTCAATATATATAATTATACTACATATTGCGGTTTTGTCAATTATTTTAGCAAATATTGTGGGAATCTCCCTCATCTTCTTCGTCGTCACACAACTCGATAAGGACGGTATCTTCACCGATTTTACAAATTTTACGCCACGGCACGAAAATTTCTTCCCGCCTAAACGCGCCCAAAAACCCCGTCTTTTCTCCTTTGACGGTAAACCCGGATATTTTGCCCCCTTCAGAAAAGGTTATATCCTGTACGTGTCCCAAATCTTTTCCGTCTATGATATTTACGACGGATTTAGCCCGCATCTCACAAAATGACAATTCCATACGAGATTATATGCACCACCACCCTTTTGTGACACAAAAAAAACCGAGTGAATTACTCGGTTTTTTGTTTTTCGAAGATTAGGCGTTGTATTTGCGGAGTTTTTCGATAGCGGATTTTTCAAGTCGTGATACTTGGGCTTGGGATATGCCTATTTCGTCGGAAATTTCTATTTGCGTTTTTCCTTGAAAATAGCGCATTGTTAAAATGTCCCTTTCCCTATCGGTTATTTTCTTGAGTGAATCTCTCAAGGAAAAATTTTCCGTCCATCTCTCTTCCGTGGAATTTTTATCGTAAATCTGCTCTAAAAGTTCTAAAGCGTCATCGCCTTCTCCATAAACGTTCGCGTGAAGAGATATGGGTTCACTTACTGCATCCAAGGCTTCAACTATATCTCGTTCCGGGATACCTAATTCTTCTGCAAGTTCAAAAATTGCACCTTCTTTGCCTTCTCTTATGAGTTTTTCGCGCATATCAAGCGCGCGATAGGCTGTGTCACGAAGATTTCGACTGACTTTTATACTTGTCGAATCTCGCATAAATCTTTTAATCTCGCCTAAAATCATAGGTACTGCGTACGTTGAAAACATAACGCCGACTGACGTATCAAAGTTTTCTATGGCTTTTAAAAGTCCTACGCAACCTACTTGAAATAGGTCGTCTGAATTATCTCCCGTTTCTTTAAACCTTTGCACGATACTTAATACAAGTCGCATATTGCCGTTTATAAATCTTTCACGGGCTCTTGCGTCCCCTTGTTTTAGTTTTATCATGAGTTCAGTTGATTCTTTGCCTTTAAGTTTTGGTAGTTCCGCAGTATTTAATCCGCAAATCTTAACTCTGTGTGCCACTTCGCCTTTTTCCTCCGAATAGAGTTAGTATAGGCTTTTTTCTTATGATTATTCACTTTTTTACAATTAAACGAGTTTTGCCATTTCTTTTTTTAAGCGTAAAAGTATTTTCTTTTCCAGTCTTGATATGTACGACTGTGAAATGCCCATCATATCGGCAATTTCCTTTTGCGTTCGCTCTTCTCTTCCCATTAAACCAAAACGAAGTTCCATAATAGTGCGCTCCCTTTCGGACAGTTTCATAAAGGACTGCTTTAACATTTCTTTTTCTACGCTACTCTCAATGTCTTTGTAAATTACGTCCGCATCCGTGCCTAAAACGTCGCCAAGCAAAAGAACGTTTCCTTCCCAATCGGTATTTAAGGGTTCGTCAAGGGACACTTCGTTTCGAATTTTATTAGTCTTTCTCAAGTGCATTAAAATTTCGTTTTCTATGCACCTGCTTGCGTACGTTGCAAGTTTAATATTCTTTTCGCTATTAAAACTATTTACCGCTTTTATAAGCCCTATAGTGCCCACGGATATCAAGTCTTCCATATCCACGCCCGTGTTTTCAAAGCGTTTAGCAATATAGACGACTAAACGCAAATTGTGTTCTATAAGAGCGGACTTTGCCGTGCTATCCCCTTCGTCAAGGCGCAAAATTATCTCGTCTTCTTCTTCCTTTGAAAAAGGTTGCGGAAGCGCTTCTCCACCGCACATATAATTCATCAATCCGTCGTCAAAACAGTTGATATTGAGTTTGTTCAACAACTTTTTAATTATTCTCGCAATTTTATTCATTTTCTCCTCCATGCAAAATGATATCGTACTCGCCTTTTTTATCCCAAAAAATCGCAGGGAAATTTTCTTTGACTTTAGTGCCTATTATCATCTTGCGTATAGAGAAAACTTGAAAATTTTCTTCTCCCGTTACCGTTTTGACCGTGACGAGCGCATCTAAATCGGTAAAATCTATCTTGTCTATCAAGTTTTTTGATATAAAAGTAACGCCACGCCCCCTAAAAGATACTTGATTACCGCTATCTATAAAGGCGTGAAGGGTGATAAAACTATCTTTTCCTTGTATCTTTACCCAAGTATCCCCCTTGTCCGCTCTATTTTTAATGTATGTAACGACTTGTTTTGCTATGTATGAAAAGACTAAACTTCCCGACAAAATACAAAAGGTCAATTCCGTGTCCGTAAACTCACTCACGCCAAAACTCGTAAAAGATAATAAAGCCGTTACCGCCCCTGCTACTCCAAAAGACGAGCCGTAAAAAATAAAAACCGTGAGCAAATATCTTTTTATCTTCACTCTTCCCGTCAAAATAGCAACGAGCAAACAAGATATACCTACTTTTAAAAGTGAGCAAACCACGTCGGGAAGTAGTAAAAGCGGAGAAAAAGTGCCGAAAACCGTTGATATTATCAAACAAAAGGATAACCTTATTTTGCTTGGTTTTATTCCAGCAAACTTTCTCGTTAACACTATAACCGCGTAATTTGCAAGCAAGTTATTTAGTATCACGTATTCGACGTACACAATCATACACACATATTACCATAACTTATCTTGCGCACTTTTTCTTAATCTGTCGAATTTAATGTTTTTATGCTTAAAAAAACCACTTGAGTTTTTCAAGTGGTTTTCAAATAATTAATAATTATACATTCCGTCAGTTTGTCCGCCTTGTGTATTTGCTAACATATAACTCCAGAAAGATATATCTATATCCGGACTTAATAACGCTACTTCGTGATTTATATCGCACCATACGTAGTCGCCTTTAACTAAACCTTGCGTATTGTCGTTTGAGAACACTAAACCGTAATTAAACTTTGACTGCGAGAACAAAGAGAAAAACTCAACGTAATCTTTTCCGCCATAGTAATTTTGAGTTAAGAACTCGTTCAAAGTGTTTTTGTCCGTCAATCCGCTTTCAATATTTTCAACTATAAATCTACCGCGCACGGTCATAGTTACGTCGGGTGACTTATATATAAAAGACGTGTCGTACTCGAAAGATAACTCAAGTTTACCACCCGTAGATATATAAACGAATCTAATAAAGTTATATATCTTGGTGTTCATATTACTTGCGTTATACTCGCCCATTTTAAAGGTGGAGCGTGGATAGCCGTCCGCAGTAAACGCGTACGGCGCTTCGTATATCTCGGTGGGATAAAGAGTACCGATATACTCGAATTGTTTTTTATTGGTGGGAGAACTTAAGTTATATGAGCCCGTGTTATAATAAGTTCTCTCTTCCGTTCTGAATATAAACTTTCCTTCTTTGCTCTTTGCAATAGAGAGTTTGGACTTATAATAGTATGCTTCGTTACCCGTGGTCGAAGCGTAGTTGGTTATAACTTTTTTAGGATTTACGTTTGCTAAACCTAATTCTTCTTTGGTTTCAGAACAAACCACGCAAGTAAATTTAGTGTATTTAGTGCTTGCGTTAAACGTACCGTCGTCCCAAACGTGCTCGCCGTGTTCATGGTTACAAATATCACAAACTAAATCAAGCCCAAAGTAGTGTTTTGAGTAATCTTTTATTCCAGCGTGACCACATTCCGTTTTGTGCCAATGATATTCGTTATCACTCGTCCAAGCAGTTGAAAAAGTGTGATTATCCGCATCTAACGGTAAAGGAATAATGCTCTTTTCTTCACAATATTCACATTGTTTGAGTTGAGTTCCGTTTTCAGTGCAAGTTGAAGGAGTTATTACGGAATACGACCACTCGTGGTTGCAAGTAAAGTCTTTACCGCAAATTTTACACTTGTCGTCATCTCCTATATCGTGTAATTCTTTATTTACACTTACAGCGTGACCGCAGGTAGGCTCGTGCCAATGGAAACCTGCGTCCATATACCAGTCACTTGAGAAAACGTGATTGTTTTCGTCAATAGGTAAAATCTCTTCCCCTTCTACTCCGCACTTGGAACACTTTGTTTTGGCTTTTCCCGTGCTTAAACAGGTTGGTTTTTCTAACTCGGCTACTATTTGATAGTCGTGTTCGCAAGCGGGCTCTTCCGGTGTTCCGCAACCTACAACTACGCTTACGCTTAACAAAACTATAAATATAGTTAAAGTTATTTTAAAAATCTTTTTCATAATTCCCCTTATTGTTCACTTAATTTTTGCGCTACGAGTTTTGCGGCTATCTCACATAACTCTGCGCACGGTCTTTTTTTATAATACTCTGCCGTTCTCGCTGACGGCACGGTACTTCCGTCATCCTTTATACCTAATAAATCACGGCAAATAATGCTACCGCACTCACTTTTAAATTGGTCGGCTAAACCGTGTATTACGGCGTAAATCTCGGCTTTCTTGTCCAAGTCTTTGGGCTCGACGTAACCGAGTTTTAAACTTGCAACCATATTCATACCGCTGACAGCGCCACAAACTTCTCGAAGTTTTCCCATGCCTGCGCCAAAGCCTGATGCAAGGAGCGCAAGTTGTTTATCGTCTATATCTAACTCGTCTTTAAAAGCAAGAAGTACGGCTTGACAGCAATTATATCCCGCCTCAAAGTTTTCCTTTGCCTTTTGAGCATAAAACTCTTTATCTTTCATAATCACCAATCCTCATCCGTAAATATTTTTCGTGACGTTTTAACGTCGTCGTAATAAGACTTATAATTTTTTACAAAATCGTCTTCGTTTTCTCCGAACAACTCGTCCAAAGTATAGTCCGCAGGATCAAATCCATCTTCGTCGTCGAGAGCGGACATTTGCATTAAATATTTTTTGGTTATCACTTTACCACCTACTTATTATCCGATTTATCTCGTTGGTGCGTTTTTCTAATTCTCTATTTGCATAACCTTCGCTTTCTCTTATTAACGTCATAAGTTTTTCGCCTGCTTGCAAAAGTTTTGCATAATGAGATGAATATTTTTTCTTTTTAATACTGCCTTTTACAATAAGTTTTGCAATACCTTCGTTTGTACAAACGTTTGATAGCAAATCCCACTCCGTCCCACTAAACGGCGCGTAAGTGTCGTAATCTAATTTTTCTTGTACGGTTTTAGCAAAAGCCTCGCAAACTTTATCATCTCCGTGCACTATAAATACTTTTTCGGGTTTGTTTTTTAGCGCGCCAACCCAAGACAAAAGTCCGTTCATATCCGCGTGTCCGCTTATACCTGCAAGATTTTTAACGCTCGCTTTAACGTCTATATCTTCACTAAATAATTTTACGCGTTTTGCGCCGTCTAACAAACTTCGGCCAAGCGTTCCTTCCGTTTGATATCCAACGAATAAAATAGTGCTATCCTCTCTCCACAAATTATGTTTTAAATGATGTCTTATTCTACCCGCCTCACACATTCCGCTTGCAGAAATTATAACTTTGGGGGTTTTATCAAAATTTATGGCTTTTGACTCTTCCGTGGTTATAGAAGTGTATAATCCGTCAAAATCAATAGGTCTTATACCGCTATCTATAAGCGCTTTGGTTTCATTATCTCCGTATTTCGCTAAACAGGAAGTAAACACGTCCGTTGCTTCGTTTGCAAGCGGACTATCGACGTAAACGGTAAAATCTAATTCGCCTAACAACTTATTTTGCTTAATTTCACGAAAAACGTAAAGTAATTCTTGCGTTCTTCCCACAGCAAAACTCGGAATAACGAGATTTCCGCCACGAGCAAGAACGTCACGCAAAATATTAGTAATCTCGCTCGTATAATCAGGTCGGCCTCCGTGCAATCTATCGCCGTACGTAGACTCCATAACTACATAATCAGCGTTGTCCGGATATACGGGATTTGAAAGCAAAGGTTTATCCGTGTTTCCAATATCTCCTGAAAAAATTATCGTTCTTTGTTCGCCTTTTTCCGTAAGCGTCAACTTTATCGACGCCGAGCCCAACATATGCCCTGCATCAAAAAATTTTACGATAATTTCATCACTTATCTTGATATCGACGTCGTACGAGCAAGGAGAAAAAAGCCCTATTGCGCCTATTGCATCTGCCATAGTATAAAGCGGTTGATACAATTCTTCTCCCGACCTTTTTGCTTTTCTATTTCGCCATTCTGCTTCAAATTCTTGAATATGCGCAGAATCTCGAAGCATTACGTTTGCAAGTCTTGCCGTTGCATCAGTTAAAAATATTTTGCCTCTGAAACCGTTTTTATAAAGCATAGGAATATTGCCCGAATGGTCAATATGCGCATGCGTCACTAACACGTAGTCTATTTCGGAAATTTTGGCAGGAATCGGCTGATTCTCATAAATATCCTTGCCCTGTTCCATTCCACAGTCAATAAGAACTTTAGTATCTCCAACGGTCAACAAAAAACAACTGCCCGTTACTTCGTGTGTAGCGCCTAAAAAACAAAGTTTCATAAGTTCTCCTTTTATATTCCTTTTTCAACGTATTCGCCAGACTCAAATACCGTGACACTATTTATGCCGTGGGCTTTTAACAATTCCGCTCCTTCATTAAAACCAAACTTAATATACTCTTTATTGTGACAATCCGCGCCAATTAAAAGACGAGCCTTTTTTTCTTTCAAAAATCCTAACAAGTAACTTGCCGGATAGGGCGTTTTCTTGCATTTTCTTGCTATTGCGCCGTAGTTTACCTCAATAATGCAGTCTTTTTCGAGAGCAAAGTCAAGAGCCGAATAAACTTCGTCCAAATATCTCTTTTGGGTTTCGTCAAAGTACTTATATCCGTCGTTAAACTTGGTAACAAGGTCAAAATGGCATACGACTTTGGGATTTTTTTCGTCAATCATACGCTTTACGAGTTCGTAATACGCCTTACTCATTTTGTATCCGTCACCGCCGTAACCTTCGTTTATACAGGTTTCAAATATAGGAACGCAACTATCTACTCCGTAATATTTGCCCCCAACGTATAATTTATGTACGGAATCAATTAAATAATCGTAGCCCGCGTTTTCTCTTGACGTGGTTAAATAATCAACTTCTAATCCACAATATACGCGAATATCGTTTTTATATTTTTCTTTAAGAGCAAAGATTTCCTTTTTATAGCCTTCTTCGTCTTTCATTGACCAAGTCGTGTTGATGCGATCAATAGGACTATGAGAAGACATACCAAAATCGGTAAATCCTGCTTTTATTGCGGACAAAATCATATCGTCCGCCGTGTTCGTTCCGTCGCAAAACGTACAATGATTGTGGATAGAAGACTTTATTTTTAGCATTATTTCATAGTCTCCTGCTTAACTTTTTTGTCAATAACGTGACGGGAAGCGAGTTCGCGTCTAATATCGTCCACACTTATACCCATTTCAACCATAAGTACCAAAGCGTGATAAGTTAAGTCTGCTATCTCGTATATAGTTTCCTCACGGCTATCTTTCATTGCGCCTATTATAACTTCGGTGCACTCTTCTCCCACCTTTTTCAAAATTTTCTCTTTGCCTTTTTGGAAAAGATAGGTGGTGTAACTGCCTTCGGGGAGTTGCTCCTTTCTACCCTTTAAAAGAGCGTACAGGTCGTCGATATAAAACTCGCCGTCTTCTTCCCCGTGCAAAAGGTTAGAAAAACAAGAATCCGTTCCCAAGTGGCACGCAGGGCCGTCCTTTATAACTTCAACGACCAAAGCATCTCCGTCACAGTCTGCGGTAATTCTAACGATATGTTGAAAGTTTCCACTCGTTTCACCCTTTCTCCATAGTTTTTGTCTGCTACGGCTATAAAAACAAGTTTTTCCTTCCTTTATACTAATTTCCAAACTTTCACGATTCATATAAGCAACCGTTAAAACTTTTTTGGTATAAAAATCTTGAACGACTGCGGTAATTAAGCCTTTTTCATCAAATTTTAATTCGTGTATTTTCATAATTATAACCTCACGGGTATGTTTTTAGATTTCAAATATTCTTTAAGTTCACGGATTTTAACTTCCCTAAAGTGGAATATACTTGCGGCAAGTCCCGCGTCCACCCCTTTTATTTTAAAAAGTTCGCTAAAATCTTCTATTTTTCCTGCTCCACCTGATGCAATAACGGGGATATTAACGATATCGCAAAGAGCATTTAACATTTCAAGGTC
>JAZSRG010000044.1:0-10933 GCA_045538365.1 Clostridia bacterium | reverse complement strand
AAGAAGAAGCAAGAAAATTAGAAGGAATTGACTTCTTGGCGCAAGGAACTATTTACCCCGATATCGTAGAATCCGGCACGAAAACGGGTAAAGCCGTTAAAGCGCACCACAACGTTGGCGGACTTCCTGACGACTTGAAGTTTGAACTCGTTGAACCCCTTAAATATCTCTTTAAAGACGAAGTTAGAGCGTGCGGTGTAGAACTTGGACTTCCGGACAACATGGTTTACCGTCAACCTTTCCCCGGTCCCGGACTTGGAGTTAGATGTTTGGGCGCAATCACCCGTGACAGACTTGAAGCGGTTAGACACTCTGACGCAATTCTTCGCGAAGAGTTTGAAAAAGCCGGTCTTCGTGGCAAAGTTTGGCAGTACTTTACGGCTATTCCTGATATAAAATCCGTTGGCGTTCGTGATAACGCGCGCTCTTTTGAGTGGCCCGTTATTATCCGTGCGGTAAATACGATAGACGCTATGACCGCAGAAATCGCGCACCTTGACTGGGCGTTACTTGACAAAATCACCAAGAGAATAGTAACCGAAGTTAAAGGCGTAAACCGTGTTTGCTACGACTTGTCACCAAAGCCGACTGGCACGATTGAGTGGGAGTGATTTTGCGAAGCAAAATCAACGTTGTAAAACCCAAAGGCAAATGCAATTAAATCCACGTGAGTGTGGCATTTAACAATTTTTTATAAAAAATCGACGAGAACTTGATGAAATTTATCTTCAAGTTCTTTTTTTGGGGTAAAAAAACACTATTATTTATAAAAAAAAACACAATTTTGAAAAAAACATTGAAAAAACAAAAATTATGTGTTATGATATATATGTATAGTATTTTGCAAAAAAGGAAGAGAGAATGGAAAATACAAACGAACTCATAGAAATAGCGAATAAATTTTTTATTCAAGGGGACGTTACGAGCATTACTAGAATAAATAGGGGGTACATCAACGCCACCTATAAACTTGAAACCCTATCCAAAAACAATCACGTACATAAATATCTTTTGCAAAGAATAAACACTAACGTTTTTACGGACGTTGACGCGCTTATGAACAACTTCTTGTTGACCACCGAGCATCTTTGGAACACCTTAAAAATGCCCGGAGAAAATACGCGCGGTATCGTTCAAATGTTAAGACCGACTAAAGACGGTAGGCTTTATTACAAAAACGACGACGGCGCGTGGAGAGTTCTCACGTACTTCTCCCACGTTTATTCTTTGGATATTCCTAATATTCCCAAAGAGTTTTATTACGCCGGCGTGTCTTTCGGCGCGTTTACCAAAGCCATGGCGTCTTTCGACGCTTCGCAAATAAAGGAAATTATTCCAAATTTCCACAACACGAAGAGTCGTTATTTAGATTTAGAAAAGTCTATCGCTCGTGATCCACTGGGTAGGGTCAAAGAAGTGAAAAAAGAAATTGCTTTTATTCGCGCGCACGTTGATTTATTCTCGCTTATTGCTGACGCGTTGGACGAAGGCAGAATTCCGACGAGAATTTGTCATAACGACTGTAACTTAAACAATATTCTTTTTGATAAAGACACCAATCTTCCCGTAACTATTATAGACCTTGATACCGTTATGCCGTCTTCCCCCTTATACGACTACGGCGACAGTATGAGAATAGGCACGAACACGGCAAAAGACGACGAAAAAGACTTAACTAAAGTTTCTTGTAACCTTGAACTTTACAAAATGTACGCTCGCGGATACTTGGAGTCTTGCGGGGACATTTTGATCAAAGAAGAATTAGAGTTGTTGCCTTACGCGTCACTAATTATAACGAGCGAAGACGGTATAAGATTTTTGATGGACTACATTGACGGAGATACGTATTATAGAACGGATTATCCGGGACAAAACTTGGATAGATCCCGCACTCAACTCAAACTCGTGGAAGATATGGAGAAAAAACTCCCTGAGATTAGAAGAATTTTGCAAGACATTTACAACGATTTAGGTTTAAAAGCCAATGTTTTATAAATAGCATAAAAACACACACAAGATGGCGGGATGCAAAATGGAGAAAATAATGGAAAATTTTTCTGAACTTAACCAAATAGCCAATAAATTTTTTATACAAGGTGAAGTTACGAGTGTAGATAGAATCAATAAGGGATATATCAACACTACTTATAAAGTAGAAACATTATCTAAAAACAATCACGTGCATAAATATATTCTTCAAAGAATAAATACCCATGTGTTTCCTAACGTTGCTTTGCTTATGAATAATTTTTTGTTGGCAACGGAACATTTATCAAAAAATTTACAGATGCCGGGCACAAATGAGCGAGGAATAGTACAAACGTTAAGACCAACAAAAGACGGCAAACTTTATTACGAAGACGAATCGGGAACGTGGAGAATTTTGACTTATTTTGATAACGTGTATTCTTTGCCTTTTCCCAAAAAAGTTGAAGAATTTTACTATGCCGGCGTATCATTTGGGGCTTTTATTAAAGCTATGAGCACTATGGACGTTTCTAAAATTCAAGAAGTAATTCCTGATTTTCATAACACAAAGAAACGTTATTATAATTTAGAAGATGCGATTTCACAAGATAAAATAGATAGAGTAAAAAAAGTTTCTGCGGAAATTGATTTTGTTCGCGCACGTGTCCACATTTTTGGGTTGATAATAGATGCTTTAGAATCAGGTAAAATTCCAACGAGAATTTGTCATAACGACTGTAACTTAAACAATATTCTTTTTGATAATGACACTAATTTGCCCGTAACTATTATAGACCTTGATACCGTTATGCCGTCGTCACCTTTGTACGACTATGGCAGCAGTATGAGAGCGGGCGCAAAAAAGGCAAGAGACGACGAAAAAGATTTATCTAAAGTATATTGTAGCCTTGACCTTTATGAAGCATATTCTCGCGGTTACTTGGAGTCTTGTGGAAATGTTTTAACAAAAGATGAGTTAGAATTATTACCGTACGCCGCAATAATAAATACTGCGGAAGATGCTATGAGATTTTTGACGGATTATTTAAGCGGTGACGTGTATTATCATATTGATTACGAGGAACAAAATTTGGATAGAGCGAGAGCTCATTTTAAACTCGTGGAAGATATGGAGAAAAAACTCCCTGAGATTAGAAGAATTTTGCAAGACATTTACAACGATTTAGGGCTTAAAGCCAACGTTTTAGAAAAATAACAAATAGAAAAGGAAAGAGAGATGAAAAAAGCAATTAGAGCAATTATTCCGGCAGCAGGAAAAGGAAGCAGACTTTCAAAAATTAGCGGAGATTTGCCCAAGGCAATGTTCCCCGTAAACGGCAAACCAATGATAGATTACGTTTTGGAAAACATTTCTTTTATTGAAAGAAAAGACGTTTATTTGGTTGTGGGATATGGAAAAGACAAAATTATCGAGCACTTTGGCGACACCGTAAATTTCGTTGAACAAAAGCAACAACTTGGCACGGGACACGCTGTAATGGAGTGCACGGATAAGTTCGTAGGATTTGACGGAAGCGTTCTTGTCCTTTTTGGCGATATGCCCCTTTTCCGTTACGACGAACTTAAAAAAATGTGCGAGTTGCACGCAGAAAAAGGCGCGGACTGTACCTTGATGACGGCGGAAAACCCCGACCTTACTTTCTGGGCGCGCGTAATTCGTGACGAAAAGGGCGGTTTTGCGCAAATCGTTGAAGGAAAAGATTGCACCCCCGAACAAGCAAAAGTTAAAGAACTTTTCTCGGGCGTTATGGTGTTTAACAGCAAGGCGCTCTTTGATATTCTTCCCCAAATGGGTTGCAACAACGCGCAAAACGAATATTATATAACGGAAATTCCCGAACTTATGCTTAAAAACAACATGACGGTCGATACTTATTTCATAAAAGACGGAAACGACCTTCGCGGAATCAACACCCCCGAAGACTGCGAAATGTGCGAAAAAATAATGAAAGAAAGAAAAGCAAAATAATAAATACGGCGAGCCGTGTTTAATTAAAGCAAAAAACTCATTTAAAAAATAGGAACTTAGATATAACGTCTAAGTTCTTTTTTTGCAAAAAAACGCAACTTTACAAAAACTTTACGTTATCTAAACTTAAAAGTGATAGTTAGGAATTTTTCATTTCGTTATAATAAGGGTGCAAATTCAAGAAAAGGAGAAATTTATATGAAAAAACTATTGGCAATTTTACTATCAATATTGCTCCTTGTTACGGGCGCAGTAGGCCTTACTGCTTGTGGTGGTGAAAAATATATCACCGTTGTTGCTCGTGAACAAGGAAGCGGAACGCGCGAAGCGTTTGACAAAGTAATAACTGACGGCAACGGAAATTTTCTTGAAATGAAAGTTGACGGAAAGAAAATTTACAAGACGACTTCAAGCGCAGATATCCAAAAGGAAACGGGTAACGTTATGAGCAAAGTGGCGAGTGATAAAAACGCCATTGGTTATATCTCTCTCGGTTCGGTGAACGATACGATTAAAGTTATAAAAGTTAACGGTGTTGCGCCTACTTCTCAAAGCGTGCTTGACGGATCTTACGCAATTCAAAGACCGTTTGTAATTATGACGAGTTCGACCGTAGCCCTTACGGATATTGCGGATGATTTCTTACTCTACTTAAAGAGCGAAGCGTCTAAAACACACGCGGAAGAATCAGGGTGCATTTATCTTGCCGACGAAACGAAAAGAGCAAACGAAGGAGAAACGGCTATACCCGTAGTCGAATACGAAGTTAAATCTTCGCTCCCGTCCGGCGGAAAAATCGTTGTAAACGGCTCAACGAGTATGGAGAAATTTATTAAAAAAGCAATGAGCGGATACGCGAGTCTTTACGGAAGGACGGCTGACGAACTCTTTACTCTTGACTTACAAGGTTCGTCCGTAGGTAAAACCGCAGTTCAAAACGACACAAACGGCAACGTAATCGGACTTTCTTCAGCAAGTGTAAAAGAAGACGGAATCAACAGTTTCAACGTATGTCTTGACGCGGTAGCGGTTATCGTAAACAATGCAAACGAAAATATAAACGACCTAACTCTTGCAAATCTTTACGATATATTCAGCGGAAAAATTACGAAATTCAGCGAAATAGTAGGTTAATATGAACGCTACGAAAATCAAAGAAAAAACAGGGCAAACGATATTTACGGTGGCGGCGATTATATGCGTAATCGCCGTTGCCGCAATTTTCGTTTTTATGCTTATAAAAAGTTTGCCCGCTCTTAATAAAATAGGAATATTTGATTTTATCTTTGGGGATAATTGGTCGCCCGACAGATTAGACAAATACGAAAACGCAACGCTTTCAGGTTCTTACGGGATATTGAAAATGATTGTCGGCACGCTCGCGTCAACGGTCGGCGCGCTTTTAATAGGGGGTACGCTTGGATATTTTACCGCAGTATTTATATCGTTTTACTGCCCGAAGAAACTAAAAAAGATTTTTTCATCAATGATAAACTTGCTTGCGGGAATTCCGTCGGTAGTTTACGGTTTTTTCGGTATCGTTTTCTTGCTCCCTTTACTTGCAAATTTTGCGCCGAATAACGGAAGCGGACTTTTAGCAACGTCGCTAATCTTAGGTATAATGATTATGCCCACCGTCGTTTCTCTTTCCAAAACGAGTTTAGAAGCCGTGCCCCGTTCTTATTACGAAGGCGCGCTCGCGCTCGGCGCTACGCACTCGCAAGCAGTTTTTGGAACGGTTACGAAAGCGGCAAAATCGGGCATAACCGCTTCTCTCGTTTTAGGTATAGGACGCGCGCTCGGTGAAACTATGGCGGTGGTAATGGTTGCAGGCAACTCGGTCGCTTATCCCAATTCGCTTTTTAATAGTTTCCGCGTGTTAACTGCAAACATAGTTATGGAAATGGGTTACGCAGGGGAAGTTCAGCAAGGCGCGCTTGTTGCAACGGGCGTAATTTTGCTTGTGTTCGTACTTATCGTAAACCTTGTTTTTGGGGCTATCTCGAAAAAGGCAATTAAACGAGCGGTTACGAGTAAAGGATTTTTCTCAAAAATCTTTAAGAAAAATGAAAAAACGAAGAAAATTACTTTTTTGACGAAATGCAAAGACAAAGTTGCAGAATTTAAGTATAAAATTAAAACGGCAAGCGTGGGCGCAGGATTTTCAAGGGGCGCAGGGGTTTTTGCGGGCACGGTCTTAATTCTTGTAATCGGGTTTATTTTTATAAAAGGTCTTCCGACTCTTATATCAAGTCCGCACTTGCTCTTTGGAGAATACGAGTTTGATAGCGAGAAAATCACGATATTGCCGTCGATTATTACAACCCTTATGACGGTAGGATTGAGTTTGCTAATATCCGTTCCTATCGGTGTTTGCACGGCAATTTTCTTAAACGAATACGCCAAGAAAAACAATTTCTTTATAAAAATTATTCGTGGCGCAATCGATCTACTGAACGGTGTTCCGTCTATCGTGTACGGTCTTTTCGGTATGATAACGTTCGTTGTCTTAATAGGGGGGACGAGTTCAATACTTGCAGGAACTCTCACGATTAGCATAATGCTACTTCCCACTGTCGTTCGTTCCACCGAAGAAAGTTTAAAATCGGTACAAGACAGTTTGAGAGAAGGAAGTTTGGCTTTAGGCGCAGGAAAAATGCGCACGATTTTTAAAATCGTCTTGCCGTCTGCGCTCCCAGGGATAACGTCCGCCATAATTTTAAGTATGGGTAGAGTAATAGCGGAGTCCGCGCCCTTTATTTACACAATGGGCTCGGTATTTTCCGCCGTGCCTACGGGATTTTTAGATAGCAACGCAACGCTTGCTGTTGCTCTCTACCGTCTTTCGGGCGAAGGTTGGTACATAAACGAAGCGTACGCTACGGCGGTAATTTTGATTATACTCGTGCTTGGGTTAAACCTTTTGGCTGAAGTTATCGCGGGCAGACTTAACAAGAAATTACAAGGAGATAGATAATGAAGAAAATAAAAGAAACTAACGAATACGGGCAAAATATATCCGTCAAAAACGCAAATCTTTGGTACGGGGATTTTCAAGCACTAAAAAACGTCAGCATAGAAATTCCCGAAAAGCAAGTTACGGCGTTTATAGGTCCTTCGGGTTGCGGTAAATCTACTTTTTTAAAATGCTTTAACCGTATGAACGATTTAGTGGAAGGGTGTAAAATTGAAGGAGAATTTTACGTTGGCGAAACGGATATTTACGGTAAAATCGACGTAAACGAACTACGCAAAAACGTTGGTATGGTTTTTCAAAAGCCCAATCCTTTTCCAATGAGCGTTTACGATAATATTGCGTATGGACCGAGAACGTTCGGCATAACAAAACACGCGGAATTGGACAAAATCGTGGAAAAATCTTTAAGGCAAGCGGCTATGTGGGACGAATTAAAAGACAGATTAAATAAATCGGCGTTAGGGCTTTCGGGCGGTCAACAGCAAAGACTTTGTATTGCGCGTTCGCTTGCCGCGAACCCAAAAGTTCTTTTAATGGACGAGCCGACGAGCGCGCTTGATCCTATCTCTACGGGTAAAATAGAAGAGTTGATGGAAGAACTAAAAAAAGAAATTACTATCGTTATCGTTACCCACAATATGCAACAAGCAACCCGTATTGCTGACAAAACGGCGTTTTTCTTGCTTGGCGAACTCGTTGAGTTTGGAAATACCGACGATATTTTCACTTCGCCCAAAGACGAGAGAACGGAACGTTATATCACGGGCAGATTTGGTTGATTTTGGTTAAACTATTGATTTTTTTGTATATAAACGCTATAATTTAGGAGTAAATACTATGTCTATTAGAAAAATATTTGAAGAAGAACTTGCAGGTTTAAAGACGGAACTTGTGGAAATGTGTCGCCTTACCGAGCAAATGATTGAAAGCGCAATTACGGCGCTCGTTAACCGCGATAGAGAACTTGGCAAAAGTATCGGGCAAATGGATAAACGCGTGGACGAATACGAAATGGATATCGAAAAACGTTGTATGCGTATCCTTTTGAAACAACAACCCGTTGCGAAAGATTTTAGAGAAGTTTCTACCGCGCTAAAAATGATAACGGATATTGAACGCTTTGGCGACCAAGCAAGCGATATCGGTGATTTGGTTTACACAATGCCGGGCGAGAAATATATTAAAAAACTCACGCATATTATCGCTATGGGCAATCTTGCCGTAAAAATGGTTAGAGAAAGCGTAAATTCGTTTATCAATAACAACGAAGCATTGGCTGACCAAGTAATTAAACTTGACGACGAGATGGACGAAATGTTTTTAGCCGTCAAAAACGATTTAATAGAACTTATTAAAAAAGACGGAAAAAACGGCGACCAAGCAATCGAACTTATGATGGTTGCAAAGTATTTGGAGCGTATCGGCGACCACGCTGTAAACGTAGCCGAGTGGACGAAATATAACGAAACGGGAGTACACGTAAAGGTATAATGAAAGAACTTATTTATATCGTTGAAGACGACGAAGGAATGCAAGAAGTTTACGAAGGCGCTTTTGAAGAGAGTTACGAAACGAAAATCTTTGAAAACGGCAACGACTTTTTTGATGCGTTTGGCGTAAAAAAGCCCGACCTTGTTATTCTTGATATAATGTTGCCAATTATGGACGGGTTTACTATTTTAGCGAAAATTCGTGAGATAGACGAAAAAATTCCCGTTATTTGCGTGAGCGCAAAATCGGACGAAATTAGTTTTGTAAAAGGCTTAAATAAAGGCGCGGACGATTATATGGCGAAACCTTTTTCCGTGCTTGAACTTTTGGCAAGGGTAAAAACAAATTTGCGTCGCGCAAAACTTTACGTAACAAACGCAGACGGATTTTCTATCGATAACAACGTATATAAGGCGTTTTATAACGATAAAGATTTGGGGCTCGCTATGAAGGAATTTAAACTCTTAAAGACGCTTATAGGTAAAGCGGGCGTTACGGTGGAGAGAGAAGAATTGTTCCGTGACGTGTGGGGGGAAGATTATATGGGCGAAACGAGAACGCTCGATATTCATATTGCTTCTCTTCGCGAAAAAATACGAGAAGCAGGAGGAGGGGACTGTATCGTTACCGTTCGCGGTATCGGATATCGGTTTGAAAACAAATAAATGAAAAAGAAAACCTTATTTCAAATCCTTTCGCTTACGTTTATTTCCGTTCTCGTTATGTTTGTTTTCGGTATCGTAGCCGTAAATGCTAACACAAAAGAGATGATGAAAGTCCGCCTTGCGGAAGAAACGAAACTTGCGTGCTCGCTTGTTCAAACTCAAGAAGATTTTGATAATTTTTCTCGCTATGAAAACGACGACGCTTTCCGCGTAACGATTATGGATTTAGGCGGTAACGTATTATACGAGAGCGATACGAAAGCCCCGCTTGAAAACCACGTTAACCGTGAAGAAGTAAAAAACGCCTTGATAGGAAAACCCGAAACGATAGAAAGATATTCTGAAACGTTTGATTGTAATATGACCTATTACGCGCTTAAAACCGAACTTGCGGGCGGAGAAGAAATTATTTTGCGTTTAGCCGTGAAAAGTAGTCAAATCAACGGATATTTAGGTGTCGCGCTCCCTATTTTGATTGTGGTGTTGGTAGTTTGTTTAATTGCGTCTATTGTCATATCTAACGTATTATCAAATAAATTGTCGGGCAAAATCAACGAAGTTGGAGAAAGTTTGCGTAGCCTAAACGCAGGAAATTATATTCCTATCCAAACGGATTCGGGCGAGATAGAACTCTATTCCGTACTCAACGAAATCAACGAATTAAACGCAAACACCCACACGCATATCCAAAGCGTGCAAGAAGAACACAAGAAACTCAACACGGTACTTGAAAACGTTTCGCAAGGTATCGTTGCAATCGACGAAAGACGGGAAATAATTTTTGCAAACAAAAGCCTTTATACGATTTTCGATTCCGCTGAAAATCTTACGGGCAAAGATTTTATTTACCTTATCGACGACCTATCTCTTTGCGAAAAAATTACCCGTCATCTTGGAGAAAATTACGCTTCGGAATACACTTATAAGGGAAAAGAACTGTCCGTTGTTATACGCAAAGTGGATAGTGAGAGTAATAACGTATATTCTATCGTGATTATTACGGATATTACAAAAGAAAGGGCTATGCAAAAACAAAAAAGCGACTTTTTTGCGAACGCTTCTCACGAACTCAAAACCCCCGTTGCCGTTATGCAAGGCTTGTCCGAACTTCTACTTGCAAAAGAAACGCTTGACGACGGCTCTAAAAAACAAGTGGATAGAATACACAAAGAAAGTTTGCGCCTTGCATCTTTGATTTCGGATATGTTGAAATTGAGCAAACTCGAAAACGGAGAAGAGATTGATATTATTTACACACCCGTTGACGTGAAAAGCGTTGCTGATGAAGTTGCTTTGGAACTTGCTTCCGAATTAAAGAAGAAAAATATAACCTTAAAGGTTAGTGGCGCAGGCTCGGTTTTGGCGGACAACAAAAAGATTTTTGAAATAATGGAAAATCTTTGCTCGAACGCCATACATTACAACGTTGAAAACGGTCAAATTACCGTCCAAATAAGTGAAGACGAAAAAGAAACTAAAATAGCGGTATCCGACACGGGAATAGGCATTGAAAAGGAGAATATTCCCCGCCTTTGCGAAAGATTTTATCGTGTAGATAAATCCCGTTCAAAGAAAACGGGGGGCACGGGATTAGGTCTTGCAATCGTCAAACATATATGCGCCCTTTATAACGCAGAATTATTTATTGAAAGCGAAATTGGGGTAGGCACAACCGTTACAATAACTTTCAGCAAAAATAATTAAAAAACTTTATAATTAGGCAAGAATACGAAAGCGTATGCTTGCCTTTTTTGTTATACGCTTGCGTAAATCAGCCGTTTTTTTGACTAAACCTTAATAAAAACCAATAAATGTTTGACAAAAAGAAAAAATTTTGTTATC
>JAZSRG010000073.1:0-11385 GCA_045538365.1 Clostridia bacterium | reverse complement strand
CCTTAACTCGCCGTAAGGCGAATATAACTGCCGTAAGGCAATCTCACTCGTCATTAGACGAATATCACAAATCCGTAAGGATTTATTTAGTTGCCGAATCCCTTGTAGGGACTCGGCTTCTTGTCGTTTTTTTGTTGAAATTTATATAAAAACTTATTTAAAAAGCACGTCTGTTATAGTTTTTTGATAATTTTTAGGAGTGAATTTCGTCCGTTTTTTAAAGGTGCGTGCAAAGTAATTATAGTCTTCAAAGCCCGTTTCTTCAGCAATTTCTTTAAGACTTAAAATATTTTCTGCAATCAAAAGTTTGGCTTTTTCTATGCGCGCGTTAATCAAATAATCAATTATTGAATATCCCGTTTGCTTTTTAAATAGAGTGTCGCAGTAACTTTGTGAATAACAAACGGCATTACAAATCTCTAAAAGAGTGAGTTTAACGTGAAGATTGTTTGATATAAAGCGTTTGATTTTAAGCACGACGAGATTTTCTTCGCGCGTCTTGAGATTATCCAAAAGTAAATTTATAATAAGAGAAAGAACGTGATTAATTTTATCTGTCCAATCAAGATATTTATTTACAAAGTCGTCGCAAAGATTTATCAAAAGTTTAATTTCGTTATCAATACTTTTTGCGTAATGCGTTGGGAGAGAAAAATCTTCGTCGTCTAAAAAATTAAAACTAACGTAATCACATTTTTGTGAAACAAGTCTTTTTCTACTTTCTCCGTTGCGTATAAAAACGCAGTCGCCTTCTACTAATTTCACTTTTTTATCGTTTACAAAATAGGTTAATTCGCCCTTTAGCACGAAAGTTAATTCGCAAAAAGCAATTTTTTGCGTAGGAATTTCCGGAGTTTCTTTTCTGCTATCGTTATGTCTATAATAAATGGTTTTCATATAAAAATTATAAATCAAAATGAAAAATAAGTCAAATAAAAAGAAAGATTGTGCTAAAAACCCCCTAATAAAATAATATAATTCATTGTTTTTCAAAAAAAATAATGCTAATATTAAGGCATAAACCGAAAGGAGAAAAAGAAATGACAAAAATAATATTATCAGCATTTTCTGATGAAACGGGAAGTTCTATAAAAGAACAAATTGAAGGATTAAAGAGAAATGAAATTTCCTACACCGAACTTCGCTCTGTGTCTAATAAAAGCGTAGTGAATTTTACTACGGAGCAAAGCAAAGAGTACGCAAAAACTTTGAGTGAAGAAGGAATTAAAGTTTGGTCGATAGGCTCGGCTCTTGGAAAGGTTGATATATCCGTAAATTTTGAAGAATACAAAGATATAGTTAAAAAGATTTGCGAAACTGCAAAGATATTCGGTACGGACAAAATAAGAATGTTTAGTTTTTATAACGCATACGAGAAAAAAGAACTCGTTATGGAATATTTGCAAGAGATGGTGGAGATTGCAAAGACTTATGACGTGGCGCTCTATCACGAAAATGAAAAAGACATTTACGGCGACGTTTGTGAGCGAGTGGAAGAAATTATGTCTAAAGTCGACGGCTTAAAGTTCGTATACGACCCTGCAAACTTCTTGCAAGTAGGGGAAGAAGCGCAAAAAACTTTGCCGAGACTTCATCACAAAACCGATTATTTCCACATAAAAGACGTTATTTTCAAAACGGGCGAACTTGTTCCTGCAGGGTTTGGTGACGGAGATTTGGACGGATTGGTAAAAAGAATACAAAAAGACACGACCTTAACTATTGAACCCCACCTTTCGTCGTTTGATGCTTATAAAAGTATAGACAACACGGAGATGAAACACAAGTTTAAGTTTACCACCAAAGAAGAAGCCTTTGATTGTGCGGTAAGAAGCATAAAAGAAATTATATTAAATAACGGCTACGTTTACAAAAACGGCGAGTACGTAAAATAAGGAGAAAATTATGAAAAAAGTAAGATTTGGCGTAATAGGACTGGGAAACCAAGGAAGATATTATTCTTTAGACCTTTTTGAAGGCGGAAAGATAGTGTCTGACGGTGTAATTACCGCCGTTTGCGACATAAATGAAAAAAAGATAGAAGCATTTAAAAAGGACACGAAAAGCGACGTAGCATACTTTAATAATTATTTAGATTTGTTAGATAGCGGTCTTTGTGACGCAATTTTAGTAGAAACTCCGCATTATTATCACCCCGAAATCGTAGAACAAGCCTTAACTCGTGGCATACACGTAATATGCGACAAACCTGCGGGCGTTTATACGAAACACGTTCAAAAAATGAACGAAATAGCAAAGAAGAGTAACGCCGTTTTCACTATGATGTTCAATCAACGAACTAATTGTGTGTATAGAAAGATGAAAGAAATCATAGCAAACGGTGGAATAGGCGATTTGCAAAGGGTAAACTGGGTAATAACCAACTGGTTTAGAACGCAATACTATTATGATTCGGGCAGTTGGAGAGCAACGTGGGCAGGAGAAGGCGGTGGCGCACTTATCAATCAGTGCCCTCACCAATTAGACTTAATTCAGTGGATAGTAGGCGAACTTCCTGAAAAAGTTAACGGTTTTTGCAAATACGGAAGATGGCACGATATCGAAGTAGAAGACGAAGTAACGGCATATTTTGAGTATAAGAGTGGCGCAACGGGTGTGTTTATTACGAGTACGGGGGAAGCACCGGGGGTAAATAGATTGGAAATTTCGGGAACTAAAGGTCGTATATGCGTAGATAACAACGAACTTATATGGTACAAAAATTCGTGCGATTCGCAAGAGTGTTCTAAAAACGCAACGAGTGGTTACCTTCCACCCGTGACGGAGAAAATTATCGTTGAAACGGACGGCAAAAACCCGCAACACGCAGGCATTATCAACAACTTTATCAATGCGCTTTTAGGAAAAGAAGAACTTTTCGTGGACGGACAAGAAGGAATAAAGAGCGTAGAACTTATGAATGCGATTGAGTTGTCAGGTTGGAAAGGGGGCGTTAGCGTAACTCTGCCGGTTGACGGAGACGAGTATTTAGAGGAACTTAACAAAAGAGTTAAAACTTCAAGACTAAAAAAGGTGGACGACAATAGAATGGAGAGCACGGCAAACACTTTTGGTTCAACGGTGAAATAACCGTTTAAAAGGAGAAAATTATGCAAATGACTTTTCGCTGGTACGGGGAAGGAAACGACAAAATTTCCTTGCAAGATATAAAGCAAATCCCCGGAGTAAAAGGAATAGTTTGGGCACTGCACGACAAAATGCCGGGCGAGATTTGGAGAGAAGAAGAGATTAAAAAAGTTAAAGAACAATGTGAAAAATACGGCTTTAATATCGACGTAGTAGAGTCCGTAAACGTGCACGACGATATAAAGATAGGCTTGCCAACAAGAGATACGTATATCGAAAATTACAAAACTACCATAAAAAATCTTGCAAAATATGGTGTTAAAGTAATTTGTTATAACTTTATGCCCATATTTGATTGGACGAGAAGCGACCTTTTCCACCCGTTAGAAGACGGCTCAACGGCTTTGTATTATCAAAAGGATATGATACAAGACGACTACAACAAAATGGCGGAAAATATCCTTTTGTTCACGGAAAAATATAATATGACTTTCCCTGGTTGGGAACCCGAGCGCATGGCGAAACTTGATTATCTTTTCAAAGCCTACGAAGGGGTGACCAAAGAAAAACTTTGGGAAAACTTAAAGTATTTTTTAGAAAGCATTATGCCAACTTGTAGAGAATGTGACGTCAAAATGGCAATACACATGGACGATCCCCCGTGGGATATATTCGGGCTACCAAGATTGCTCGTTGACGAAGAAAGCATAGATAGATTTTTGAAAATGGTGGACGACGAATATAACTGTTTGACTTTGTGCTCGGGTAGTTTGAGCGCAAATCCAAAAAATAATGTAGCGGACATTGTTAGAAAACATTGTGATAGGATAGCCTTTGCTCACGTAAGAAACGTTAAACACTTTGCAAACGGAGATTTTTCAGAAGCGAGCCATAGAGATTCAGACGGCGACACGGGCATACTTGAGATTTTACGCGCTTATCACGATTGTGGTTATACAGGCTATATTCGTCCCGACCACGGCAGGCACTTGTGGGGAGAAAAAGCAGGCACAGTAAGACCGGGTTACGGACTTTACGACAGGGCGCTTGGAATTATGTATATGAACGGCGTATTAGATACGTTAGACAGAATAAAAGGGGATAAAAAATGAAATTAGATAATAAAATCGTAGCCATAACGGGCGCAGGCGGAGTTATTTGTAGCGAATTTGCAAAAGAATTAGCAAAGAGTGGCGCAAAAGTTTGTTTGCTTGATATAAATCGAGAAAGCATAATAAAAGTTGCTAACGAAATAGGGGAAAACGCATTAGCAATAAAATGTGATTGCTTAAATAAAGAAAGCATTATAAAAGCAAAAGAAAAGATAAATCAAACTTTCGGTGCGGTTAATTTTTTGATAAACGGCGCAGGGGGAAATAGCCCGAAAGCCACCACGGATAACGAAACTATGACGGCGGACACTGAAGGAATAAAAGATTTCTTTTCGCTTGACGAAAGCGGACTAAAATTCGTGTTTGACCTAAATATCACGAGTGCGTTTTTAGTAACCCAAGTTTTCGTTCAAGATATGGTGAAGACTGGCGGAAATATCATAAATATATCGAGTATGAACGCATATAGACCGCTCACCAAAATTCCTGCGTACAGTGCAGCAAAAGCCGGAATATCAAATTTTACACAGTGGTTAGCCGTACATTTCGCCCCTTGCAATATTAGATGTAACGCAATCGCTCCAGGCTTTTTCGTGACCAATCAAAACAAGAAATTATTATTCAACGAAGACGGCACGCCAACTGCAAGAACGGGCAAAATTTTGTCGGCAACACCAATGAAAAAGTTTGGCGAAGTTAAAGATTTATTAGGTGTTTTAAGATTTTTAGCGGACGATAATGCAAGTGGTTTTGTAACGGGCACGATAATTCCAGTAGACGGCGGTTTTTCAGCGTACAGCGGAGTGTAAGAAAAAAACGACAAGAAAACTTGTCGTTTTTGTTTTTGTGTGGGAAATAAAAGGATTTGCGGGAAAAACTTGATATTTTTTTCTTTGTCGATATTGATTTTGAAGGTCGATTGTGTTAAAATAAAGTTTAATGATAAAGTTACGCGTAGCGTAAAGGAGTAAGTTATGAAAGTTAAGTATTTAGGTACTGCGGCAGCGGAAGGAATTCCTGCAATATTTTGCGAGTGTGATAACTGCAAAAAAGCAAGAGCGTTAGGTGGCAAAAATATTAGAACGAGAAGTCAAGCGCTTGTAAACGACGATTTGCTTATAGATTTCCCCGCGGATACTTTTATGCACTATATTCAATACAATTTCCCACTACATAAGATAAAGCATTGTCTTATCACTCACTCTCACAGCGACCACTTATATCCTGCCGACCTTGAGATGAGAATAAAAGGCTTTTCTTATTTAGAAGACGACGAACCTATGATTTTTTATTCCGATAAGTCAGGCTACGATATGATAAAAGCCGAGATTAGTAAAAGACAAATGACCGAAGTTGAAGTAAAGCAACTTGAACTTAATAAACCCTTTTTAGTAAACGGCTACACGGTGACGGCAATTCGCGCAGCCCACGGGGCAAATTCATCTCCCGTCGTATTTATTATAGAAAAAGACGGCAAAACCTTTTTCTACTCAAACGACACGAGCGAATATCCTGACGAGAGTTGGGAATATCTAAAAACTCTTAAAAAACCTTTCGACGTTATATCCCTTGATTGCACGGAAGCGTGTGGAAAATGCACTTACGTCGGACACTTAACTTTGGACAGATGCGTGGCTCTCCGTGACGAACTAAAGAGAATAGGCGTAGCGGACGAAAGCACTCGTTTTATCTTAAACCACTTTTCACATAACGGAGTAAACGTAACTTACGACGATTTTGTAAAAATTGCAGGGGATAAAGGATTTGAAGTTGCCTACGACGGAATGGAGATAGAATTTTAATGAAAAGACTTGTAGTAATAGGCGGTGGCGAACTTAAAGAAAAAACGACCTTAAAAATCGACACTTTTATCGCGTCATTAGTCAAAAATGAAGAAAAACGCACTTACGCGCTATTTATTCCTACCGCAAGCCACGACAGTAAACCGTACTTTAACACTTTTAGAAAGACTTACACGTCCGAACTTGGTTGCAAGGTGGACGTAGCCATTTCCACGAAAGCGGAGATGAGTATAGAGCATATCGCGGAGAAAATTCAAAAAGCCGATATCATATACGTTGGTGGCGGTGACACTCAATATATGCTTGACGAGTGGAAAAAGAGCGGTCTTGACAAACTTATACTTGACGCTTACGACAGGGGCGTAGTTCTTTGCGGACTATCCGCCGGTGCGATTTGTTGGTTTGAAAAGGCGCACAGCGACTATATGATTATGGAAGGCAAAGCGGACGAATACGCGGTTATTGACGGACTTGGTATTCAAAAAGGCGTTTGCGTACCCCATTTTAGCGAAAAGGATAGACAAGACAGTTGGGAGAAAATGAAAAATGATTTTCCTTACGCCTTGTGTATTGAAAACGATTGTGGAGTATATATTGAAGACGGCGAAATTAAGTTTGCAGTAGGCGATAACAACGCCTATATATATGAAAACGGAGTTAAAAGGGAAATAGAGAAGTTTAATGCGTAATCACTCGGTTAAAAAAACACCTATATTATCCAAAGGCGGTAAAGCCCTTTACGGACTCGGCGACTTGGGTTTTAGTTTGGTAACTAATACCATAGGCAGTTTCTTTATGTTTTACGGAACGACTGTTTGCGGAGTTTCGGGAACGCTTATGGGACTTGCTTACTCTATTGCCACCATTTGGGACGCTATGACCGACCCCGTCGTTGGATATTTGTCGGACAGAAAGCGGAGCAACATGTTCGGCAGACGGCATTACTATATGTTTATTGCAATATTCGGTATGGCGCTCGTTAACGTTTTGCTTTGGAACGTGCCCCAAAACGCGGACACCACGGTTAAATTTTTATGGTTTGCCCTGTCCCTTATGCTTTTTAACCTAATGACTACCTTTTACAACACCCCGAACTCGGCTCTGTCCGTTGAAATTACGGGGGACTATAACGAAAGAACGTCAATTCAAACGGTTAGAAGCGTGTTTATGCTTATAGGCACTATTCTTCCCACCGTTTTGATGAGCGTAATGCAGTCCCCCACGGCAGAATTCCCCGACGGAAGATACAATCCCGCAAGTTATACTAATATGGCGTTTATAACGAGTAGCGTGTTACTCGTTTGCGCAACCGTTAGTTTCATGGGAAGTTTTGCTCAAGTGCCAAGACTAAAAGCAAAACTTGTAAAGGAAGAAAGACCGCCAAAGAAGTCTTTGGTTACGATTTTTAAAGATTTCTTTAAAGTTTTGAAAAAACCTATTTACAGAAACGTCATTTTTGCTTATTCCATATCCCTTATGGCAACGGCGTTTTTGACGAGCGCAGGCTTCCATTTGTTTACCTATTCGTTTACCCTTGACACGACGGTTATGTACGCTTTGGTTGCTTTGCTCTTTTTGATGACCATATTTTCTCAACCTATTTGGATGTGGGTTGTTAAGAAATTTGATAAAAAAACTGCGGTTTTGTCAGGAATTATAGTGTCCGTTTTAGGCGTGCTTTATCTTTTAGGCGTGTTTATCACGAGAGAAACGATATCCCCTGAAAGTTTGCCCATAACCCTCTTCCCCGGACTTGCTTTGGCGGGCGGGGGAATAGGCGCGCTGTATTCTATGCCGTCGGGTATGATGGCGGACGCTATAACCGTCGAAAAAGCAAAAACTAACGTGGATAACACGGCAACTTATACGGGCTTTATGACGCTCGGCAACAAACTATCACAGTCTATAGCCCTGCTTTTGATAGGTGTGCTTTTGGATATAATAGGTTTCCAAGAAGGCGCAACGGAGCAAACTATAAGCGTTCAATGGGGACTTGGTTGGCTCGTGTTTATCGGCGTATTAGTGGCTCTCATTGGTGGATTTATTTTTTACGCGAAGTACGACCTTAAAAAGAGCGATATCCCAAACGCCGTGGACGAAACGGACAGCGAAGAATAAGGAGAAAGATATGTTTTGCGCAGTAGCGATAAGCGACACCGTCGTTTTAGAGAAAATTTCAAAAGAGTGCGGAGCAGAATACAACCCCGAATGCACCCTTAATCTGTTATTCATTTTAGAAGACAGACCGTCGGGAGTGGCGTTTGGTAGATTCGTAACCCCAAAAACTATAAGAATTGAGTACGTAGGACTAATTGATTCCGCGAAAGGAAAGGGCTACGGCGATTTTTTAACCCGTTCTATGATAAACAAGGTTATGGACTTGTGCGAAACGGTAGAAGCCAACAGCACGGACGATTATTTTCTAAAATTCGGTTTCGTTTTGAAAGAAAATAAAATGGTTGCGCGCTCAAAAGATATAATTTTTCCGTCAAAATGCAAACATTGATGGGGAAAAAACAAAAAAAAGAAAAATTTGTTTTACAATTTTTAAAGAATATAGTAATATATAATTTAAAGATTATTTAGAGAGGTAAAAAAAGTGGCAGAAAAATATTATATTACCACACCGATTTATTATCCAAGCGGAAAGTGGCATTTAGGAACTTGTTACACCACCGTTATTTGTGATGCGCTTGCGCGTTTTAAACGTATGCAAGGGTACGACGTTTTCTATTTGACGGGAACGGACGAACACGGTCAAAAGATAGAGCAAAAAGCAAACGAAGCAAATATGTCCCCCAAAGCCTATGTAGATATGCAGGTTAAGACTTTGGTTGACCTTTGGAAACTTCTTGATATCTCTTACGACAAGTTTATTAGAACGACTGACGAAGAACACGTTTCTGCCGTAAAGAAGATATTTAATAAACTCTACGAGCAAGGAGATATATACAAAGGAGAATACGAAGGTTGGTATTGCGTTCAATGCGAGTCTTTCTGGACCAAAACCCAACTTGTGGACGGTAAATGCCCGGACTGCGGAAGAGAAGTTAATTTGACCAAAGAAGAAAGTTACTTCTTCCGTATGACCAAGTATCAAGACAGACTTATTAAACTCATTGAAGAAAACGAAGAGTTCTTGCAACCAAAGAGCAGAAGAAACGAGATGCTCAATAACTTCTTGCGCCCCGGACTTCAAGACTTGGCTGTGTCCCGTAACTCATTTAAGTGGGGTATTCCCGTTGATTTTGATCCCGAGCACGTGGTTTACGTTTGGCTTGACGCTTTGACCAACTATATCACGGCTTTAGGATATATGAGTGAAGATGATAGTAATTTCAAAAAGTTCTGGCCTGCAGACCTTCACTTAATGGGTAAAGAAATAGTTAGATTCCACTCAATAACTTGGCCTGCGCTCTTAATGGCGCTTGATATTCCTTTGCCAAAACAAGTTTACGGACACGGTTGGCTCACTTTAGGGGGAGATAAAATAAGCAAGTCCAAAGGAAACATTATAGATCCCGTAGAACTTTGCGCTCGTTTTGGTGTGGACGCTATTAGATATTTCTTATTACGCGAAGTACCTTTCGGTCAAGACGGCATGTACACCAACGAATCTTTGCTTATGAGAATAAACACAGACCTTGCAAACGACCTTGGAAACCTTGTGTCAAGAACTTCGGCAATGATAACCCAATACTTCGACGGCGTTATCCCCGAACCAAAAGGCGAAAAAGTAAGTTTTGACACCGAACTTGAAGAAGTTGCTAACGCATTGTACGAAAAAGTTAGTAACTCAATGGACAAACTCAACGCGCCCGACGCCTTGGTTGAGATTTGGAAACTAATATCAAGAGCAAACAAGTACATTGACGAAACCATGCCTTGGCAACTCAATAAAGAAGGCAATAAAGAAAGACTTTCTCGCGTTATGTACAACTTGAGCGAAGCCATAAGAATATCGGCGATTTTGTTAAAGCCTTTCTTAACTTCTACTCCCGATAAGATTTTTGTGTCAATGGGCACGAAAGCAGACGAACAAGATTTTGCAACTCTCACGTTCGGCAAGGGAAGTTTTGGAGTAAAGGTAGAGAAAACCGCTCCCTTATTCCCGAGAATAGACGTTAAAAAGGAACTCGAAGCCATGGAAAAACGCGCTGAAGAACTCAAAGCAAAGGCAGAAACCAAAGTAGAAGAGAAAAAAGAAGAAAAGGTAGAAGAAACCCCTGAAATTTCTATTGACGAATTTGCAAAAGTTAAGTTAGTTTCGGCTAAAATTTTATCGGCAAAACCCGTAGAAAAAGCCGACAAACTTTTAGAACTTTTGGTGGACGCAGGAGAAGAAACCCCGAGAACGGTAGTTAGCGGTATTGCAAAACACTTTACGTGCGAAGAACTCGTTGGAAAGAACGTAGTTTTAGTTGCTAACTTAAAACCTGCCAAACTTCGTGGCATTATGAGTCAAGGTATGATACTTTGCGCGGAAGACAAGGACGGCAAACTCTCTATAGTTGCCCCCGAAAACGATATCCCCGCAGGTAGTGGTATTAGATAGTGATAGACACGCACGCACATTTAAATGATGAAGATTTAGTTTTAAGAGCCGAGGAGATTTTATCTAATCCTTGGCTCGAAACCGTTATAGTGCCCGGGTACGATTTTGAGAGTAGTATCCGAGCATTTTCGCTTGCAAAAAAACACGACAAAGTTTACGCCTGTCTTGGTTGCCACCCACATGATGCGGAGAGTTTTTCAGACACTGAACTTGAGTTTTATAGAGAAAACGCAAAGGATAAAAAGGTGGTTGCAATAGGCGAGATTGGACTGGACTATTACCGCGACTTATCCCCACGAGATATACAAAAAGAAGTTTTTGAAACCCAAATTGATTTAGCGCACGAACTCGGACTTCCTATTGTTCTACACGTTAGAGACGCTTACGGCGACACTTTGGATATTTTAAAAGCCAAAAAAGATAAATTAAACGCAGGCATACTTTTGCATTGTTATAGCGGTTCAAAAGAAATGGTTAGAGAGTTTTCAGGTTTTGACGCCTACTTTGCTTTCGGTGGCGCAGTAACTTATAAAGGGGCAAAGAGAGAAGACGTGATACGAGAAGTTAAACTTGACAGACTTTTGCTCGAAACGGACTGTCCGTATATGACACCCACCCCCATGCGCGGAAAAGTTAAACTCAACGAGCCCGCCTTTATTAGCCACACCTTGCGCTTTGTAAGTGAAGTGTTAGGAAAAACGGAACAAGAAGTTGAAGAAATAGTCGTTGCAAACGCAAAAAGATTTTTCAGGTTGTAAAAAATACCATAACTTGCATTTATGCAAATATCACTTTGCGAAGCAAAATATCACTGCGTAGCAATATCACT
>JAZSRG010000180.1:0-15650 GCA_045538365.1 Clostridia bacterium | reverse complement strand
TGTAATAATTTTTTAACTTTTAGTCCTGCGTTATACGCGTCGTTTCGAGATACACCTGTCTTTGTAAGCAAGTCGGTGCACTCTTTTATGGTGTATCCTTGAATATAATAGTCGAAAATTTTGGCTTCTAAAGAAACTTCTTCGTTCTTTTCTATCTTTTCGACAATTTGCTTTTCTAAAACTATTGCGTACTCGCCTAACTCGGATTTTTCATTTTCTTGAATTTCTTTTAAAACTTCGCCAATCTTTCCCCTATAAATTCTTTCAAACTTTTTAGTTAAATCGTTACATACACAAACTTCGTCATCTGAAAAGTATTCTTGCAAAACGGACAACGACTTTTCCAGTCTTTTAGGCGACTCATATAAAACTGCACATTTTATAGAGTCGTTTTTGATTTTTTCACAAAATTCCGCCTGCTCTTTTTTGTTTCTTGGGAAAAATCCGTAAAACGCAAAACTCGTAGTATCAAATCCACTTATAGATAACGCCAGCGTTACAGCGGATGCGCCGGGAATACCAACTACGCATATACCTGCCTCCACCGCTTCTTTGACTAAAACGCTTCCCGGATCGGATATACAGGGCGTTCCTGCGTCCGTCACGATTGCAACGTCAAAATCGTCTTGCTTTAATTTTTCGATTATCCCAAAAGATTTCTCTTTTTCGTTGAATTTATGATAACTTACAAGCGGTTTATTTATTCCTAACCTATCAAGCATCATACCGCTCACACGAGTATCTTCCGCTGCAATCAAAGAAACGGATGACAAAATTTCTTTTGCGCGAATCGTTATGTCCCCCATATTACCTATCGGGGTTGCCACAACGTATAACGTACCCATTAATTATTGCCTCCAACTACACTAACTTCGTCGTTTTCATAGTCTTGTTCTTTATCTTCTATCTCAACGTCTTCTACGATAGAAGGCTCGATTACTTCGTTATCATCCGCAAAATAGCGCATTTTATTGATATTGTGGAACTTGATAAGTTGCATAGCGCACATTAAAACGGAAAGCAAAGGTACGACTAACAATAAACCTACGAAATATGTAGAAATACTTGCAAGCACTACTAAGGCTACCCATAAAATATTGTAGGAAAACATTGCTATAAAAATCTCGCCAAAACGAGAAAACGCAAGTTTAAAACTTTCTCCAAACGCTCTCATTATGGGCTTTCCTTTTACAATCAAAGGAAGCCAGAAATAAAATACCGTTTGACGAAGAGCGAATATTGCAACAAGGAACAATATAATAACGAATGGCGCGGCAAAGCCCAACCACACGAAAAGTTGTCCAACAACGAAATATATAGTTACCAAAATTACTGCGTCAAAAGGAATACTTAATACAAGACGCAACAACGAATACTTTGCCGAACGACCGATATTTCTTATGTAGTTACTCAAGAAATAATGATTAGAGCCTTCCGTCATATGAAAATCTACTATATCGCAAACGGGAATATTTCTCAAATTTATTAAAAATCTAAGTACTAAACTCATTCCCAAAACTACGATAAACGCTATATCAAAATTAGTAGATATTGCCTGAAAAACCTTGCCTAAATCATCAAAATAAGTGGTAAGCGCGCTAGAATTTCCGCTTATATAGTCCAAAAAACTTGCAACGAAATGCGAAGTTGAGCCATCTAGCGCTTTTACCATAACCTCAAATTGCGGTGCTAAAACTCCTGCGCAAATTGCAACGATAATTCCACCGATTATAATATCGTAAAATAAAACTTTAAACGCTACGCTTATCTTGGATAACGCTATTTTTACTGCATTAACAAACCCCATTATATCCTCCGTTTCTTAAATACGTTTTTTCCAAATGTTTACTTTTTTCAAATCTTCTCTATCAATTCCCATTGCATCATAATACGCAACGTAGATAAGAACTGATAAATATACCGTTAACACGAAATACGTTATAGCGGATGAAACCATATTAACTACTCCGCCAAAATATATTCCTGCAAGATTAACAACGGATATTATTAAAGCGGGCAAAACTATCATTAAGGTTAAAGACAATACTTTACCCTTTGCAAGTTTAACGGAAGACGAAAAAGTCTTGGGCGTAGATAGTCCTGTATTGAAAGTGTGCGGTATCCACATAACGCAAAAAGACATAAGTAAACAGAACACTCCATATACCACTACGAAACTTGCAATCATCAATATAAGCGTGGTCGTCCCCGTTGTAACCGAAATCCAAAGATAGACAAAAAGCAAGGCTAATATATCAAAAACTTCCTTAACTATTATGAGAACGAGCAAAATCGGGAATACTACCCAAAAGTTTTCGTTAAGTCTTCTAAAAGGATTTCTAAACTTTAACTCACCTATTCTCATGTGTCTATCAATAGTTGCAACTAAAACCGTAATAGCGCAAAGCAATACAAATAGCGAGATAAAAGTGAGTACGGGCGAATTATTAAATCCCGTCGTGCGCCAATACATATCAAAGAAAGACACCGTTCCCGCTCTTATTTCATTAATTTCAAAGAACACGAAAAGTTCTTCCATCGGTCGCATATACACGCCTATCAAAACTGACGGAATTAACGCCGTTAACGCCAAAAGGAAAAACGTTCTTTTGTCGAATAAATATTCTACAATTAATTTAAAGTATTTTATCATATCTCCTCTACTTTAAAGGTTATTTCATTAACTATGCTTGCTTGTGGAGCAATCGTGCTAAATTCGTCGCTATCAATATTGATTGACGCAGGCTCAAGTCCTACTGCGTAGTCTCCGCTTACCATAGATTTCCACTCGGTAAATTCAACCAAATTTTTAGCCGAATAGGTTAAGTTGACAGCCAAACCGAGTTTTTCGTTGCGAAGTTGAACGGTAGGATAATCTCCGCGAAGTTTGTGGAAGAATACAAATTCGGGATAATTGTCTTTTGGCGCGTCGATTTTAAGCATATCTTCCATATTTTGCGCGGATTCGGGCGTACGCGGTATGGTAGAAATAATATCTGCTACGATTTCCGCCCCTTCGTCAACCAAAGGATATCCAAAATTAAAATGATATAAAAGTCTATATTGAGTATCTAAAAATCCGTCGTTTATAATTTCGTCACGAATTTGAATTTCCTTGGACATATAACTCGTCGTAATAGTTCTTTCAATTATAACGTTTGGTCCAAACAAAGCCGTGTTTTCCATAATACCCGTCACTTGAAGAACGTATTCGTCCCCGTCCCAATATTTATCGATATTTACAATAGACGTAGGTACGGTGGTTTGACTTCCGTGAGTAACTTTTCCGTTTTTGTCCCCACCCGTGTTATCAAGTCCGCAAGTGTACAAAAATCCGCCCGTGAAAGACGAAGTGAAACCTACGGCGTTAGTGTGAATAAGATGTGGATTTACCACTCCGTTTTTGGATATAAAAGCAAGATTTGTATTTGCATATCTCATATCGGATATATCGAAACCTCTATCGCAAAGTATAGTAAAATTCAATAATCCGTTATTTACTTCAAGTATTCTAACACCCTTGGCTTTGCCTGAGGTAAAAGTTGCTTCGCGAACGTAAGCAAGTTGCTCGATATTTCCTACTCGTCTTTTTAAATCATTTCTATTCATAACGCTTTTCCTCGCATAATTTTATAGGATAATTATATATCGTAATACTCAAATTGTCAACCCCGAATATATAGAAAAAGAACGCACTAAATATGCGTTCTTCTTTATACACAATCCATTTCTTCACGTGCTATAATTATTCTGCTAACGGACACTTCGTAAGCCGTTTTTTGTATTATTTCTCCGCTTTCCGTTTGCTTTTGATAAATTCTGCTTTGCATTCTACCGTTTATAGTTACCCTACTTCCAACGGACAAGTTCTTTGCAAATCTTGCGTTTCTTCCCCAAGCAATACACGGTATGTAGTCCGACTTATTATACGCTCTGTTTACTGCTATCAACATATCGCAAATTTCACGGTTAAAAGGCGTTGTTCTATATATAGGTTCTTTACAAACGTATCCGTTTATCTCGATAACGTTTGGGTTTTCTTCGCTTACAGGCAAAACTTCTCTTACGAAAAAACTTAAAACCAACCTGCTTTTCCCGTCCTCCGCTATATTGTAACTTCTAAACTGTCCCGAAAAACAAACTTCGCTTCCCTCAACTATTTCGTTGTCGTTCATAAGTCTTTCGGATATCGTTATCGGCAAGACGTCAACTTGTTCGGATAATCTTTTAACTTCTATCCTTGTTTCATAAAACCCTTCGCCCATCACTTCGTGACTAAACTCAGGCTCGTCAACGATTCGTCCGCTTAACATTGCTTTGTTGTTTTCCATTTGTTCGTAATTCATTTTATCCTCCTCATCAGGCAATTTTTATTTGCATGCCATTATTATCAATATTGTAATTATCACGATATATCATCTCGCCGACGGTTTTAAATTTATAACCCCTCGCCACAAGTAATTCTAAAATCCTTGGTAACGCCTCTACTATATGGTCGCTATTGTTATGAAACAAAACTATTGCGCCTTCGTGCACCCTTGACACCACTCGAGTAGTCATCTCGTTTGCAGAAATCCCCTTCCAATCAATAGAATCCACGCTCCATTGAATAGGATATAACCCAAGTTTTTGACTTTCCTCAATTAAGGTGTTGTTATACTCGCCGTACGGCGGACGAAATAAATCGACTTTTTTACCTATAATATTTTCTGTTTTTTTGACGGAAACGCTTAAATCTGTGGATATATCACTCGCGCTCATTTTACTCATATGCTCGTGCATATTGCTGTGCGTTCCTATCTCGAAGCCTCTATCAGATATTTCTTTAGTAAGTTCGGGATATTTATCCACCCAAAAACCCACCAAGAAAAAGGTAGCGGTGGCGTTATATTTTTCTAAAATTTCTATAATTTGTTCAGTTTTATCCGCGCCGTACGCCGCGTCAAAGGTTATTGCCACAGCCTTTTCGTCAGTTTTTACACCGTAAATCGGTAATTTGCGTTTTTTAGATAGCAAAAATACTTCGGAAGCATCTCCGCCTGCAACACCTAAACAACAAGCGCAAAAAATCAATGCTGCGCAAACCGAAATAATTATACTTTTTAAAGTAACGGCTTTTAGCACGATTAATCTTTTGAATTTTGTTCCTTTAAACGATATCATTTTTTACCTCCCGAAATATAAATTATCCTGTCGAAATGGAATTTTAATTGTCGAAACCCTTTTCCTTTTTTATTTTTCTTTTTATTGTTTTTAGTTGAAAAGTAATTTGCGTTATGATATAATTATTCAGTTATTGATATTTATTAAAAACTTTGCAATAATATTAGTATGTAAATTGTTATTGTTTTAGACCGAGTCTCAAGGAGGGACAAGTGAAAAATTTTTTTAAGTATATTATTATTTTTGTTTTGATAATCGGAGCAATTTTCCTAATATCAAATATGTTTGGACCGAAAGTTATCGTAGCCGATTACACCACGTTCAGCAAAGACCTTGAAAAAGACAAAATTTCCGAGATTTACATTACGGGTAATAAAGTAAACGTTCTTTTAAAAGACGCAACTGGTACGGCAGTAAATAACCCGAGTTATTACTTTATAGTTGAACAAGCATCCACTATTACCCAAATTTTAAATGAAACCACGGAAAAAGGTATTCCTAACGCGCAAGCGGATTCTAGTCAAGGCAATCTTTTCTGGTCATTACTTCCCTTTATCGGCGGAGTTGTTTTGCTTATCGTTATGATTTACTTCTTTAAACAAGCGCAAGGCGGTGGCAGTAGCGCTATGAACTTCGGAAAGACCAAAGCCAGAATGAATACGAATATCAAAATTCGTTTCTCTGACGTTGCGGGCGCTGAAGAAGAAAAAGAAGAACTTGCGGAAATCGTAGAATTTCTTAAACATCCTAAAAAATTCACCGATGTTGGAGCAAGAGTTCCCAAAGGCGTGCTTTTAGTAGGTCCTCCGGGAACGGGTAAAACCCTTTTTGCAAAAGCCGTTGCAGGTGAAGCAGGCGTTCCGTTCTTCTCGATAAGCGGTTCGGACTTCGTTGAAATGTTCGTTGGTGTGGGCGCATCTCGTGTTCGTGACCTTTTCGAACAAGCAAAACGCAATATGCCCTGCATTATCTTTATCGACGAAATCGACGCAGTTGGTCGTCAACGTGGAACGGGACTTGGTGGCGGACACGACGAAAGAGAACAAACTCTTAACCAATTGCTCGTTCAAATGGACGGATTTGAATCCAACGACGGTATCATAATAATGGCGGCAACCAACCGCGCGGATATACTCGACCCCGCTCTTATGCGTCCAGGCAGATTTGATAGACAAATTTACGTTAACGTTCCCGACGTTCGTGGCCGTGAAGAAATATTGAAAGTTCACTCAAGAAATAAACATTTTGACGGTTCTGTCGATTACAAAGTTTTGGCTCGTATGACGAGCGGATTTACGGGCGCTGACATTGAAAACCTCTTGAACGAAGCCGCTATTTTAGCAGCGAGAGCATCAAGAAAACTTATTACTATGCACGATATCTTAGAAGGTATCAACAAAGTAATTGCAGGACCGAGAAAAACGAGTCGTCTCGTAACGGAAACGGACAAAAGAATCACCGCATATCACGAAGCAGGACACGCAATTATCGGCAAACTTCTCCCCAACTGTGACGAAGTACAAGAAGTTAGCATTATTCCCCGTGGTATGGCTGCAGGATACACTTTATCCCGTCCTGACAACGACGATAACCACGTAAGCCGTAACAAACTTTTAGACCTTATCACCATGATGCTCGGCGGACGCGCAGCGGAAGCAATAGTTATAAAAGACATTAGCACGGGCGCATCTAACGATATTCAACGCGCATCTGATATTGCTCGTAAAATGGTTACCGAATGGGGTATGAGCGACGAGATTGGAAACTTCTTCTTGGGTGGCTCACACGAAGTATTTATTGGTCGCGACTATCAAGCGCAACACACTTATAGTGAAGAAATCGCTGCAAAAATTGACGTAGAAATCAAAAAAATACTTGACGAGTGCTACGCAAAAGCAATCAAGATTTTGAGCGAAAACCGTTCCGTACTCGACAATATGGTACGCGTGCTCTTTGAAAAAGAAACCATTTACACCGCTGAAGTTGATGCATTGATAAAAGGCGCAAGCGCAAGTGAAGTTATTGCCATGGAATCAATTCAAGACAAAGTCTCCCCCATCATCATAACTGAGAATGAAGCGGCGGAGAAAAAAGAAGCGTCTTCGCAAGACGTAACTGATAAACCTTGCGATACAAACTCTGTTGATAATCAAAACGACTAAATACAAAACTAAACCGACTGAGTAATCAGTCGGATTTTTTATGCAATTATACATTGTTTTGGCTTTATTTTTGTATAAATTAAAATATTATAAGTTTTTTTGTTGAATATTTATACAAATATGCTTGCCTTTTGATTTTTATGGTTATATAATTATCTTATTATTAAAAATACTTTTAACAAGGAGAATTAAAATGAAAAAAGTATTAGTTTTATTATTAGTTTGTGTAGTTGCACTTACTTGCGTTTTCGCAGTAGGTTGTGGCGGAAACGGAAAAGAAACCTTGTATGTATATACCAACGCAGGATTTCCTCCCTATGAATACGTTAATGAATACGGCGAAGTAGTTGGTGTTGATATTGACATCATGCAAGAAATTGGAGAAATTCTTGGATACAACGTAGTAATCAACGATATTGAATTCGACCTTATTCTTAACGAAGTTGAAAAGAACGAATTTGCTATCGGCGCTGCAGGTATGACTCAAAATGCAGAACGTGATGAAATCGCGCTCGCTTCTATCTCTTATGCTACTTCATATCAATATGCTATAGTTGCAAAAGGTACTTTCACTGACGAAGATCTCGTTGATGGCAAACTCCCTATTGCTAAACTTGCTGAACTTTCAAACAAAGCAATCGGTGTACAAGCTGGTACTACTGGTAACTTCTTAATAGACGATGCTGTTAAAGGCATAGACGAAGATGACGGAACTCACATCAAAGGCGATCTCGAAGGAAAAGGCAGTTCAGTTGTTCTTTACACCAACGCAATCGTAGCAAGTTCAGATATCGGCACCACCGTTGGCGCTGTTGTTATTGATAAGCTTCCCGCTGAATCAATTTGTGATGCAAACGAAGCAACTCTCGAATGTTTCCAACTTGAAGCAGAACCCGAATCTTACGTTCTTTATCTCAACAAAAATGCTACCGCTCTTAAAACGAAGATTGATAAGGCTCTTCAATCTATGATTGATAATGGTGTTATCACTTATTTCACTATCAAACACAGTGGTGGTATTGTAGGTTAATTCTATGGATCTTATTGCACAATTAGATTACATTTGGAAAGTCCGAGGCCCTCTTCTTGAAGGTCTCGGAGTTTCTATAATTATAGCATTATTTGCGCTAATAATCGGTTTCGTTATTGGTGTCCTTCTTGCTATGGTTAAAATTGCTCCAAAGAACAATATTTTTATCAAAATACTTGATAAAATAGCCGACGTTTATATTACGGTTATTCGTGGCACTCCTCTTCTCGTACAACTTCTTATTATGTACGGTGTTATTCTCGTATCCTTTAAATCAAGTGGTACAAACTTAGTCGTGCCTATTATTTCTTTCGGTATAAATAGCGGTGCTTACATGGCTGAAATTATTCGAAGCGGTATAAATTCAATTGATATTGGACAAATGGAAGCGGGTCGCAGTCTTGGACTCAGTTGGAAACAAACAATGTTCAAGATAATTATTCCACAAGCAATTAAAGTTGTTGTTCCTACCATTTTTAACGAAATTATTATTCTAGTAAAAGAGACTTCCGTAGTTTGCTACATAACGATTCGTGTAGGCGGAAAACAGGTATGGGATCTTCTCGGTATTGCAGAAAATCTCGGTTTAGGTAAACCTGGTTGCTATATGGCGCTTATTTTCACGGTTGCTATTATCTACTTAATAATAGTTTTGTTACTAACGTTTATACAAAAACAAATTGAAAGGAGGCTTGCTAAAAATGAACGATAATACAGTACTTAAAGTAAGTTCTCTTTGTAAAAATTTTGGAAAACTCAATGTTCTTAACGGAATTGATTTGGACGTAAAACAAGGCGACGTTATCGCAATTATCGGACCTTCTGGTTGTGGAAAATCTACTTTCCTTCGTTGCATAAACTGTCTTGAAGATCCGACGGGTGGCTCAATTATTTTCAACGGCGTAGATATTGCCGATCCTAAAGTTGACATTAACGTTCACCGTCAAAAGATTGGTATGGTTTTCCAACAGTTCAATTTGTTTAACAACTTGACCGTTTTGAAAAATATTACTCTTGCGCCTATAACTATTCAAAATAAAATGCGCAAAACGTTAGGTAAAACCAAACAAGAAATCAAACTTGAAGCCGAAGAACGCGCTATGGAACTTCTTAAAATGATTGGTTTGGAAGACAAAGCGAACGCTTATCCTTCTACCCTATCAGGCGGACAAAAACAACGTATTGCAATAGTTCGCGCGCTTGCTATGAACCCTGCGGTAATGCTTTTCGACGAGCCCACTTCCGCTCTTGACCCTGAAATGGTTGGAGAAGTTTTGGACCTTATGAAAAAGTTAGCGCAAGAAGGCATGACGATGGTTGTAGTAACCCACGAAATGGGATTTGCAAGAGAAGTTGCCAACCGCGTAATCTTTATGGACGAAGGAATTATTGCAGAAGAAAATTCGCCTACCGAATTTTTTGCTAATCCTCAAAATCCAAGACTTAAAACGTTTTTATCAAAAGTTTTATAAAACCAAAAGTAGAGTAAAGAAATTTGCTCTACTTTTTTTATTTTTTTGAGTAAAATCGTTGATAAATAATATTTAAAGTGATACAATTAGTCTAATGACTAAACAAACTATTTAAGGAGAAAATTAAAATGGCAGATGCAAAACTTATGGCCGGATTTGGTCGTAGCAATATTACTCCCCCTATGGGTATTGAAATTGCTGGATATTACAAAGTTCGTAAAGCAGACGGCGTTCTTGACGAAATCGAAGCAAACGTTCTTGCATTAAAACTTGGTGACAAAACCGTTCTTTTAATTACCGTTGACCTTTGCGGTGTTAAAAAGGTAGTTATGGATAGAATCAAAGCAAGAATTACGGAAAAAACCGGAGTTCCTTCCGACTGTATTTTTATCCACGTAACTCACACTCATACCGGTCCTAAAGTTTTACCCGACACGGACGACGTTTTAATTAACGAATATATCGTTTTCTTAACGCACAAAGCAGCAGATGCCGCTATGTTTGCAATTGCAGACTTAAAAGAAGCAAAAATGGGTTACGGCGTATCTACCGCTCCTAACATTGCTTTCGTTCGTCGTTATAGAATGAAAGACGGCTCTATCAAAACCAACCCCGGTGTAGGCAATCCTGATATCGTTGCTCCCATTGGCGACGTTGACGAAAGAGTTAACGTATTGCGTTTTGCAAGAGAAAACGGAGAAGATATCGTTCTTGCAAACTTTGGTGACCACCCAGACACTGTTGGCGGAAACAAAATTTCCGGTGACTGGCCTTCTTTGACAAGACATATTTTTGAAAAAGCCGTAGATAACACCAAATGTATTTTCTTTAACGGCGCGCAAGGTGACGTAAACCACGTTAAAGTTAACCCGACGGCGGGGGATTTCAACGGCATGTTCCACGACTTTGACGGTTGCTCACGCGGATACGCTCACGCAACCTATATGGGTAGAGTCGTTGCAGGCGCAATTATGCAAATTTACGATAAAGTAAACTTTGTAGAAGTTGATTCCCTTAAATCTATCCAAAAGGAAGTTCCTATTCCTTCAAACAAACCCGATCCGAAGGACTTGCCTTTGGCTCATAAATACAACGATTTACACGAAGCAGGACGTGACGCTGAAATTCCATATGAAGCAATGATGCTCACGACCGTTGTAGCAGAAGCCGCAAGAATGGTTAGACTTGAAAACGCACCCGACAACTTCCCCATGCTTTTCAGCGCAATTGCTATTGGAAATATCGCGCTCTTCGGTATCCCCGGTGAACCGTTTACTGGTATCGGTCGCGCTATCAAAGAAATTGCAGGTTGGGATTTAATTCTCCCTTGTTGTCAAACTAACGCTGCAGAAGGCTACTTCCCTATGACGGAGGCTTATCTTGAAGGCGGATATGAAGCAAGATCATCCAACTTCAAAGCAGGCGTATCTGAACGCATAATAGATGCCGCTAAAGAAATACTTGCTGAACTTAAATAATTTTTGATATAAAAAAACACCCTGAACGAATTTGTTCAGGGTGTTTTATTTTTTCGTTATCTTGCAAAATCAAACGAGCCGTCTAATATCATTTCAATAACTTCGGCTACCCCGTCGTTATCATTTGACGGACACACGTAATCGGCAACTTCCTTGAGTTCATCTCTCGCGTTTTCAACAGCAACGCCAACGCCCGCAGTCTTTATCATAGATATATCGTTTATCGAGTCACCAAAAGCAATACACTCGTCAACGTCCACACCACATTGTTTGCAATAATTTAATATCGCGTTTCCTTTGCCCGCCCTATTGCTTACAACTTCAAGAAACTCGGGATTACTGCACATTGCTTGCACGCTCGTACCAAATTTCTCGTTTAACGCGTCAATATGACCTAAAACTTCATCCGGCTTAAGAATTGCAAGTATTTTCGTGGGGCGAGATTCGGGGTGCTTGGTTAAGTATTCGCTAAGTGGAATACCCGTTGCAACTCGCGCTCCCTTTGAAAAGTTTTTATAATAGTAATCTCCTGCTTCCGTAAACTTTTGACAAAAAACGATATCGTCAAGATAGGTTTGGAAATAAAGATTTCTTTCTTCAAAGTACTTACAAATATCTATCAAATACTTATTTGATATAGGCGTATGGGTTTTTCTTGCGCCCGTTTTTGAGTCATATAGCGCCGCGCCTTGATAACAATAAATATCACCCGATAGACCTACTTTGTCGGCTTCTACTCGTATAGAATTAAACATTCTACCCGTGCACAAAAAAACTTTTCCACCTTTTTCTTTGAAATCATTTATAGCCTTTTTCGTTCTCTCGGAAACCGTTCCGTCACTTCTTAAAATAGTTCCGTCAAAGTCCAAGGCGATTACCTTATACTTCATATCACTCACCTAACGTATTATTCTGCTTTGTTTTCTTTTTCTTGTTCACGTTTTGCAATATCGTTTGTATCAACGCTCTTTCTAAATACGAAGAAACGACAATACAAGAATTCAAGTACGAAGTTAACGAGCATCAACACTACGGTTGCTATCATAACTTCCCAGCCGTTTTGCTCGAAAATACTTTCCACCCAAGTTGAAAGCGGGGCAAAAACCAAATAGAACAAACCTACTTTCAACATAGCAATAGGTACGTTGCTTGCCGATTTAAATGTATATCTTCTATTTATAGTAAAGTTCCATAAAACTGATAATACAAGTCCTATAAGATAAGATGCCCAACCAGGCATTACGGGAATTAATTCCAACAAAGCCGTTGAGCCTAATTGAATAATTCCTGCAGAAATTGAAATAAGAGTAAATTTGATTGCTCTTAACATTTCTTTCTTTTTGTTTAAGGGTTTATTTTCTGTCATAACCTTCCTCTCTATAATATAATTCGTCGTTTTACGACCTTTATATTTTATCAAAAATCAACAATTTTGTAAAGAGAATTTATATCATATTGACTATTTGCGGTTTTTGGAGTATAATTGAATTATGAAAAAATTAGGTCTTAAAATTTTAATTACAGTATTTATTTTTGCTATTTTTTGCTGTTCGTTTTCCTTCGTTTCAGCAGAAACTACTGCGACTCAAGTTCAAGGGAATTATTATTCACTAACTTTAGGCACTAATAATCCAAACCAAAAAGTTCGCATAAACGGCATTCACTCTTCCCTTTTACCAAATTTTGAATACAATTTCAATCAAGCGTTTACCAATCAAGGATATATGGTATCCCCATATTTTATTGATGCGGAAAAAATAGACGGGGCATCTCGTCTTTGTTGGGCGGCGTCCGCGGCCAATATGTTACAGTACACCGGTTGGGCTAACGAAGTTGATAAAAGTATAATTGATTTCGATACTAAATATGATAATTTCTCGTACGATATAAACGAAGAAGACGGAATATTCAATTATTTCGCGGAAAACTTCACTAATAGCGCATCAAATAATATATATGCGTTTTCTTGGTTCTTTAGCGGAAAATATGATGCTCCCGGCACTCCCGATCAAGTAGCGCAACCTACTCAAGGTAGCGGTGGTTTGCTCCCTAACGTTTATTACACCTATCTCGCTAACTATTTTGAAACGAACAACGTGCAGGCTTTAAATTATCTTACTAAATATCTCGATATGGGCGCAGCCGTATGTATGATGATGAATTGGCGTGACGTTGACGAATTGGGATATCCCAAAAACGGAAATCACGTTCTAACCATTTGGGGATACGTTTATGACGTGACTAAAGCCGATACGGATGAAGATTATTGCTTATCCCTTCTCTACACGGATAGTGACGACGACGAATACGAAGACTATTCTTTCCCTGCCGACGACAAACTCCGCAAAATGGATATAAGAATATGTAAGTCACACGACGTATCTAATAACCCTCGATTAACTGAAGACGATATAGGAAAAATCATTAGCGAGAATTATTCAGGTAAAAATATTACGATGGTGGCATCAAGTATTTTAACTTTAGCCCCTCAATGCGTACTTAAAGACGATTTTTCCACCACAGTTACGACTAATGAAGACGTTAGCAATATTAGTGACGGCAAAATTTCTTTAAGAGAAGCCATTTCTTACGCAAAGCATACGAATACCACGGTTACTTTTGATAGTTCTCTTAGTGGCACAACCTTTGAGTTAAAAAGCCCTATATCCATTAAAAATGCGCTCAAAATAGACGCGTCAAGTTTGAGTGTTAAGCCAACAGTCAATATCCAAAGCAAGTCTGGGGACGAACACGGAGCATTTCAACTATACAGCACGGCAAATGTCGAAATTACTAATCTTGATTTCACCTCTTCCCTCCCGAGTAGCGTACATTTATCGGCAATTTATAATCAAGGCGTACTCAAAATACAAAACTGCAAAATTTACGGTTTCTTGTCCGACGCAGGTGGCGGAATATACAATAACGGTAAATTAACTATAATCGACTCCGAAATCACGGGAAACACCGCAACTCAAGCGGGTGGCGGAATATATTGCGCGACGAACTCTCAAACAACCATAGAAGGCGCAACCAAAATCACGCAAAATACGGCGTCAAATCAAACCTGTAACTTGTATATTAACGAACAATATTTAAACGTTGACGGTTTAACGGACAACGCGAATATCGGTCTATATCTTACTTTATTAAAAGACAAGGACGACAACGAAGTATTTGAGAAAGTTTTATGCTCCGTTAACCCAACCGTATCGGACACCGTTTTTAGCGTTTTAAAAGTGGATAACAATAAAAACTATTCTATCTCTCTAAGTAAGGAAAAAGACGAGATAATTATCTCTAAAACGAAAACTTTAGCGCCTTCGGGTTGCGGTACAATCACTACCCTAACGCCTACGAGTTTCCTTCCTTTCTTAATTCCAATATTGTGTTTTGTGTTCTTTACAGTTGCAAGAAAACGTAAACAATCTAACTAATAAAAAAGCCTTGGTTTCCCAAGGCTTTTTTTAAAATATCGGGTTCTTTAATTCTATTTTTTCTAAAACGTTCAAGTTTAAATTTTTTGCAAAGATTTTAGCGTCTTCTATTTCTTTTTTATCCGCCACTTGTTCAACTTTGTGCGCGTCACAACCAAAGACAACGGGCGCGCCTACTTTACTCACCATTTGCCAAAAAGAGTCGTTTGGATAGTGTCTTCCCAATCTTTTTCCATACAAATTATATTCGAGCGGAACGTTTAATTCTTTTGCGCGCTCCACGAGTTTTCGCATTTCAAAAAGATAATCGTTTTCGTTTTCTTTATATAAACAATAGTCAGGGTGAGCCACGTAACTTATCCTGCCCGTTTCTATCGCGCTAATGCATTTTTCAACGTATTCAACTAAAACATTTTTATCGTGCGTGTATTTATTGATATCTTTACTGTCGGGCTCAAACTCGTTTTTTGTAAAATGCTGACCTAATATTAAATAATCAAGCGGATATTTCTTATAAGTTTCTATCGCGTTATCCCAAAGTTTTGTAAAATACTCTATTTCAAAACCTATTAGTATTTTAATATCGCCTTTATATTTTTCTTTCAAATTAAGAATAGTGTCAAAATACTCGTCTATTTGAGAAATTTCCATTCTACAATGAGAAAGATAATCGCCAAAAAAATTAAAGGGCGCGTGGTCTGAAAAACCCAGCACCTCAAGCCCTTCTTTTATTGCTTTTTTGATATAATCTTCCTCACTACCTACAGCGTGATGACATCTGTAGGTGTGAGTATGATAATTTGCTTTCATTTAAATATTTTCCTTTGCTACTACGTGTTGTACGTCTTTTACGTAATCTTTAAGGGACATGTAGATGTTTCTTGTGTGGTCACCGATACGTTCAATGT